>JAYNRW010000087.1:0-5593 GCA_038114965.1 Flavobacteriaceae bacterium
CCTGAAAACCAAGCTGAAACAGAGCCTGTTACAGCAAATACAATTAAAATAATGATGAATTGAAAGTTATTTTCAATCCCCCATTTATTTTTTATTTTTTGTATCATTTACTTTAGCAAACTAGAAATCTGTTCAGCTAATTCTAAGCCTATCCTGTCCTGTGCTTCTGAGGTTGCTGCGCCAATGTGAGGTGTTAGAGAAATCTTAGGATTCATTAAGATTTTAATAGCCGGGTTTGGTTCGTTTTCAAAAGTATCTAAAGCAGCAAAGCTAATGTGCTCGTTCTCAATAAAATCTAGAAGATCTTCCTCATTAATAACACCGCCTCTAGCTGCATTGATGATACCAGCTCCAGATTTCATTTTTTCAAATTCTTTCTTTCCTATTACATAATCTTTTTGAGCTGGAACGTGAAGAGATATAAAGTCAGAATTACCTAAAAGGTCATCTAAATTTGCGGATTTCAATTCAAAACTTACTTTTTGATTTTGTATAAATTCTAAATTAATTTTTACAGAATCAACAAATTTGTCATGATAAAGAACATTCATTCCAATACCTAATGCAATTTTTGCAGTTTCTTGTCCAATTCTACCAAAACCAATAACACCCAAAGTTTTTCCTTTAAGTTCTGTACCTTTTGAATAATTCTTTTTTAATTTTTTAAAATTTGAATCACCCTCCAAAGGCATATTTCTGTTTGAGTCATGTAAAAATCTAACACATGAAAATAGGTGAGAGAATACCAATTCAGCGACAGAGTGCGATGATGCTGCGGGAGTATTTATCACATATAAACCTTTTGATCTAGCATATTCGACATCAATATTATCCATTCCTACACCACCTCTTCCAATTAATTTAAGACTTGGACACTTGTCTATTAATTCTTTTCTTACGTTTGTAGCACTTCTTACAAGCAATCCAACAATATTATTTTCGTTTATATAGTTTTCCAATTGCTCTTGAGCTACGTTAGTTGTAATTATTTCAAAACCTCCTTTTTCTAATGCTTCTACACCAGACTGTGAAATTCCATCATTTGCTAAAATTTTCATATTAAATGTTTTTTTCAAAGTTATTCATCACGTCAACAAGAGTTTCAACTGACTCTAAACTCAGTGCGTTGTATATTGATGCTCTATATCCTCCAACAGATCTATGTCCATTAATTCCAGAAATATTTTTATCATTTACCATTTTGTCAAAAACTTCCTTCGTTGATTCATCAACTAAATTGAAAGTGACATTCATAATACTTCTATCTTCAACAGCAGCAAAGCCTTTAAACATTGCATTTCTATCTATTTCATCATAAATTTTTTGCGCTTTAATTCTATTAATTTTTTCTATTTCTGAGATACCACCATTAGATTTTAACCATTCCATACTCAACATACAAGCATAAACTGCAAAAACAGGTGGAGTATTAAACATGCTGTCTTTATCATTATGAATTTTATAATTTAACATTGAAGGAACTTCTCTGCAAATATTATCTAACAAAGACTTTTTTATTACCACAAGAGTTGTTCCAGCTGGTCCAATATTTTTTTGAGCTCCTGCATATATTAGTGAGAATTTTGAGTAGTCAATATTTCTTGAAAATATATCAGAACTCATATCAGCAAAAACATGACAATCTGTATCTGGAGCACCTGAGAACTGAGTTCCAAAAATTGTATTGTTGGTTGTAATATGTAAATAATCTGATTCAGTTGGAATATCATAGTCTTTTGGAATGTAGTTGAAATTACTGTCTTTTGATGATGCTAAAACATCAACTTCTCCAAATAATTTTGCTTCTTTGATAGCTTTTGTTGACCAAGCACCTGTGTCAATGTATGAGGCTTTCTTTTCTAAAAAATTATATGCAACCATTAAAAACTGCATACTAGCGCCTCCTTGAAGAAAAAGAGTAGTATATTCTTCACTATTCAATCCCAAAAGCTCAATAGCAAGTGATCTTGCATTTTCCATTATATTAACAAATTCTTTACTTCTATGTGAAATTTCAAGAACTGATAAGCCGATATTGTCTAATTCTAAAACTGACTTTGATGATGTTGTGAACACGTCTTTAGGTAGAATACTAGGACCTGCACTGAAATTATGTTTTTTCATAAATTAAAAACGCAAAATAACGAAAAACACTTCAAAAAATATAGGTGAAAATCAATTAAGTTTTAACAAGAAATCAAAAGTATCAACATTATCAGCATAATCATCAATTTTAGGTTCTTGAGTTTGACCTAAATATGTTTTATTTACACCTTCTATTTTAGAAACTACACATTGAATTTTTTCTGAATTATTTTCAATTATTTTAAAAACATCTTCTAAACAATCATAATATTCAAAATAAATTGTTCCAACTGGTGATCCAATTTTATTTGATTCTTTTAACAAAACAAATCCATTATCATAAAAATTTTCCTTGTTTAGCAGATATATTGCTCTGTAGTAATCATAATTATTAGCGTAAGAGTTTTTGTTAATAACTTCTTTCCATGACATGAATGATTTAAAAAGCTTGTCAAGATTGTATTTTGATGGAATGAATATTTTAGAAACATTTCTACATCCAAGTCCATAATAGTAGAAAATATCATTAGCTAAGAGTTCTAAATCACTATTTGATTCATCTCCTTCCAATACAGCTATGGAGTGTCTATTTCTTCTAATAATCCTGGGGTAATTTTTAAAATATAAATCAAATTGATCTGCACTTATATTATTTCCAGTTGCAATAACAGCATCAAATTCGTTTAATTTTTCATTACAAACTTCAAAATGATTAGAGAAGTTATGATTTTTATCTGTTAAATAGTCTAATATGTAATTAAGTAAATGGTAGTCTTTACTTGAAAGTTTTATAACAGCAATATTTCCTGAAAGAATTACACACAAAAAATCATGAAAACCTACTAATGGTATGTTTCCAGCCATAATAATTGCAACTTTTTTAGGGTTAATATTTTCTTTCAAAGAGTAGTTTGAAATAAAATTATTTATCGATTTTTTTGTTAGATTTTTTGCCCAAGTCGATAATGATTTATTTATATTTTTTTTTGTAAAAAAAGAGTTGTGAGCAATACTATTTTTTATTGCTTCATTAAACAATTTTTTTGTTTTACCATCAAGATTATTATCCTCATAATCTTTAAAAAGTGATCCTAGCTCAGCAAAAAGTGAAATTCTTTGATTTAAATTCAAATTATAATTTTTTCAAACAAAGATATTGGTTAATTTTGTCGCAAATAAGAAAATGGCGATTAAAATAACAGATGATTGTATTAATTGTGGAGCTTGTGAGCCAGAGTGTCCAAACACAGCTATTTACGAAGCTGCATATGATTGGAAGTATTCTGATGGTACAAGCTTATCTGGTGATACTGTTTTACCAAATGGTAAAAATGTAAATGCAGATCTAGAACAAAAACCAGTTTCAGATGAATTCTATTTTATTGTAACTGATAAATGTACAGAATGTAAAGGTTTTCATGAGGAACCTCAATGTGCTGCTGTTTGTCCTGTCGATTGCTGTGTTCCTGATGAAGAAAATGTAGAGTCTGAGGATGTACTACTTGGAAAACAAAAATTCATGCATCCCGAATAATGAAAGCAGGAATAGTTGGTCTTCCTAATGTTGGTAAATCTACATTATTTAATTGCTTAACCAACGGTAAAGCTCAAAGTGCAAATTTTCCTTTTTGTACTATTGATCCAAATTTTGGAGCTGTTACAATTCCAGATGATAGACTTAATAAATTAGTTGAATTAGTAAAACCTGAAAAAACTATACCTAACTCTGTTGAAATTGTCGATATTGCTGGTTTAGTAAAAGGAGCAAGTAAAGGAGAAGGCTTAGGTAATCAGTTTTTATCAAACATCAGAGAAACTAATGCGATTATTCACGTTTTAAGATGTTATGAAAATGATAATATAACTCATGTTGAAGGTAGTGTCGATCCATACAGAGACAAAGAGATTATAGATTTTGAGCTACAAATAAAAGATCTCGAAACAATAAAAAAGAGAACTGATAGAATAGAGAGACAAGCAAAATCAGGTGATAAATCATTTTTAAAAGAATTTAATGTTTTAGATTCTGTGGTTGAATCTTTAAACAAGGGGATATCAGTTAGACTACAATCAATCAGTGTAGAAGATTATAATAACTATATTAAGCCACTTTCATTACTTACATCAAAGCCAGTGTTATATGTATGTAATATTAATGAAAATGAAATTTTAAATCAATCTACAAAACTTACTAAGCTGATTAAATTTCTTGAAAAAGAAGGTTCGAGAGTTGTTGTATTAGCTGCAAAAATTGAGGAAGAGATAAATGAGCTTGAAAATTATGAAGATAGAAAGATGTTTTTAGAAGACCTTGGTTTAACAGATTCAGGTTCAACTATTTTAATTAGAGAAACACATAAATTATTAAATCTATCAACCTTTTATACTGCAGGTCAAAAGGAGGTTAAAGCATGGACATTTGTAAATGGATCAAAAGCACCAGCTGTTGCGGGAATCATTCATTCAGATTTTGAAAAAGGTTTTATTAGAGCTGAAGTTATAAAGTATGAAGACTTTGTCAATTATGGATCTGAGTCAAAAATTAGAGAAGCAGGAAAGTTGAAGGTTGAAGGTAAAGAGTATGTTGTTGAGGATGGTGATATTATTCATTTTAGGTTTAATGTCTAGACAAGATTTCAACATTTAATTATTTAATTGTTAATTATTTTCTGAATAGTTGATTTAAAATAAAATCCAAGAGTTATATCTTAGAGCCTTCATAAAAGTATGCCACAAATTTCATCGTATACAGAAGAAAATATAAAATCACTTGATTGGAAAGATCATATCAGGATGAGACCTGGAATGTATATAGGTAAGCTAGGTGATGGTTCTGCATATGATGATGGTATTTACATTCTTTTAAAAGAAATTTTAGACAACTCAATTGATGAGTTTGTTATGGGTGCTGGAAAAACGATTGAAATTACAATTAAAGACAATATCGTTAATGTAAGAGATTATGGAAGAGGAATTCCTCTTGGAAAAGTTAAGGATGTTGTTAGTAAAATGAATACTGGTGGAAAGTATGACACTAGAGCATTTAAAAAATCGGTAGGATTAAATGGTGTTGGAACCAAAGCAGTAAATGCTCTTTCTTCTTTTTTTCAAGTTGAATCATATAGAGATGGTTTTAATAAGACTGTTTCTTTCGAATATGGAGAGGTTATAAATGATGACCCACAGGCTGAATCGTCCAAGAGAAAGGGCACAAAAGTGACTTTTAGTCCTGATTCTAAAATTTTTAAAAACTATAAATACCGCAGTGAATATGTTATTAGAATGCTGAGTTATTATGTTTATTTAAATCCTGGGTTAACTATTGTTTTTAATGGCGAGAAGTTAAAATCTGAAAATGGATTAAAAGATCTTGTCGAAGACAACAATAATTCTGAAGATTTTCTATATCCAGTGATTCATTTAAAAGGGAATGATATTGAATTAGCACTAACGCACAATAGAAAGCAGTATAGTGAAGAATATTATTCATTTGTTAATGGACAACATA
>JAYNRW010000088.1:0-4507 GCA_038114965.1 Flavobacteriaceae bacterium
CGAAACTGTAGCCTCAGCATCATATCCAGGACTGTCAGTTAACTTTTTTATTATATTTCCATTCGTATCTGCTTCATATATATCATATGTGCTATAAATGGGCCAAACATAATTTCCATCAACTCTCAATGGAGTTTCAGGACATAAATGATCAAATTCGTGGGTTGAGGCATAAATAATATTATTGTTAGGCAGAAAATAAGAACACGTAGTTCTACCTTTTCCAGTGCTGACCATATTTGGAATTTCGTTTTCAAAAGATTTATTAAAATCTGCTACAAACATCTGGTCACATTCTAAACTCCATTTAGGATTATTAGATTGAAAGACAATTCTTTTATCATCAAAACTCCAATATGCTTCTGCATTATCACCTCCAAAAGTTAGTTGTTTTAAAGATTTAAAATTTTTTTCCTCTGGTTTAATTAAATCATTATTTTGTTTGGCACAGGAGTTGAGCAATATCACTAAAAGCAAAAAAAATCTATTCATCTATTTGTTTTTTTATTTTTGCGCAAATTTAAATTAAAAAGAATGAAAGTATTGATCAAAGTAATTTTTTTATTATTATTTATTTCATGTACTCAGAATTATGAGTACGAAAATAGTATTGAAAAAGATATTAAAACTTTATCTGATGATAGTTTTGAAGGAAGAGAAGCTGGAACACAAGGTGAAAAAAGAGCAGCTGAATTTATAAAAACAAGATTTAAAGAAATTGGTCTCGAGCCTAAGGGTGTCGATGGATTCTTTCAATATTTTAACTTTAATAAAAGTAGTAATCCTCATCAGCAATCATCATTAGACTCTGATTCTAAAGACAAATTACAATCTTTAAATGTCATTGGCTTTATTGATAATAAATCATCTAATACTGTTGTAATAGGTGCTCATTTTGATCATTTAGGCTATGGAAATTCAAGTTCACTTAGTACGACAAAGGAAATTCATAATGGAGCTGATGATAATGCAAGTGGGGTTGCTTTAATGATTGATCTCGCTAAAAAATTAAGTCCTTATGGGCCATATTCAAATGAACTAAATGAAAATAATTACTTGTTCATTGCTTTTGGAGCTGAGGAGTTAGGACTTTTAGGATCTAATTACTTCAATAAATACCCAACCCTTGACCTAGAATCTATAAATTACATGTTTAATTTTGATATGGTTGGAAGACTCAATGAGGAAAATAATCTTGCGGTTTATGGAACTGGAACCTCACCAATTTTTAAACAGACAATTAAATCAAACAATACTTTTTTTAAATTAACTGAAAATGAATCTGGACAAGGTCCATCAGACCATACATCATTCTATTTAAATGATATTCCAGTATTGCATTTTTTTACTGGACAACATTCTGATTATCACAAGCCAGAAGATGATTATCATTTAATTAACTACGATGGTTTAAATGAAATATCAAAATATATTTTAGATCTAATTCTAGATTTAAATGATAATGGAAAATTAAGATTCAGCAAAACAAATGATCAAAATAGTAGAATGTCTCCAAAATTTAATGTTACGTTAGGCGTTATGCCTGATTATTTATTTGATGGAGAAGGGATGAAAATTGACGGTGTATCAGCTGACAAGCCTGCTGAAAAAGGAGGGATCAAAAAAGGAGATATAGTAATTAAAATTAATGATTATTCCATTGATGATATGATGTCTTATATGGAGACATTATCAAAATTTAATAAAGGTGATAAAGCCGAAGTTTCTGTGCTTAGAGATACTAAAATTGTAATATTAAATATTGAGTTTTAAAAAAACATATACTTTTGTGAACCAAAATTTCTTGTAATGTCGAAAAATCTAGTTATAGTAGAATCACCAGCAAAAGCTAAAACAATTGAAAAATTTTTAGGTAAAGATTTCAAAGTGGTTTCAAGTAATGGACATATTTCTGACTTACCTTCAAGTGAGCTTGGAATTAATGTTGAAGACAATTTTAAGCCAAAATATATAGTATCTAAAGAGAAAAAAGAAATAGTTAAGAAATTAAAAAGTGAAGTTAAAAATGTTGAAACTGTTTGGTTAGCAAGTGATGAAGATCGAGAAGGTGAAGCTATCGCATGGCATTTACTGGAATCTTTAAAGTTGGATGAAAATAAAACTAAAAGAATTGTCTTTAGAGAAATTACTGAGGATGCAATCAAGAAAGCGATTACTAATCCAAGAAAAATAGATAAATCACTTGTTGATGCTCAGCAAGCAAGAAGAATCTTAGATAGATTAGTTGGTTATAAAATTTCACCCATTCTTTGGAGAAAAGTTAAGGGTGGGCTTTCTGCTGGAAGAGTTCAGTCTGTAGCTCTGAGACTAATAGCTGAACGTGAAAAAGAAATTAATGATTTCAATCCCCAAGAGTCTTTCAAAACAGTAGCTGTTTTTAATAGCATATCTGGAGAATCACTGAAATCTAGATACCTAAAAAGTGTAATTAAAGACGATTCATTTGATTCTTTTTTAAATGGTTTTTTAAAATCAAATTTTACAGTTGATTCAGTTTCAAAAAAACCTATTGAAAAAAAACCAACACCACCATTTACAACATCTACTCTACAACAAGAAGCATCAAGAAAATTAGGATTTTCTGTATCCAGAACTATGTCAGCCGCTCAAAAACTATATGAGCAAGGACATATCACCTACATGAGAACAGATAGTGTTAATTTATCTAATCAAGCAATCAAAGCAATTAAAGAGACAATTAATAATAAATTCGGTGAGAAATATTTCTTTCAAAGAAATTTTAAAGATAAAACAAAAAATGCTCAACAAGCCCATGAAGCAGTTAGACCAACTGATTTTTCAAAAGATAACCTTGTGCTTGATGCAGATCAAACAAATTTATATAAGTTAATTTGGAAAAGAACTGTATCATCTCAAATGTCTAATGCTATTTTAGATAAGACTGTAATTAAAATTAAATCTTCTAATCATAATGATTTGTTTCAAACAGATGGTGAAGTTGTAAAGTTTGATGGGTTTTTAAAATTATATATTGAAGGAAAAGATAATAATGGTGATAATGAAAATAATGAAGAATTATTACCTGATTTAAAAGTAGGTGAAAAGCTTGATTACAGTACTATATTAGTGACTCAAGCATTTTCAAAAGCACCATTTAGGTTTTCTGAAGCTACTCTTGTTAAAAAACTTGAAGAGTTAGGTATCGGTAGGCCCTCTACTTACGCTCCAACTATTTCTACAATAATGAACAGAAAATATGTTTTTAAAGGGGATTCTGCTGGAACAAAAAGAAAGTTAGTACAATATGTTATTTCAGATAGTATTACTGAAAATAGTATTACTGAGAATTATGGATCTAATAAAGGTAAATTGGTTCCTAGTGAAGTTGGAGTTTTAGTTAATGAATTTCTGACAAATAACTTTAATAATATTATCGATTACAATTTTACTGCATCCGTTGAAGATGATTTTGATTCTATCGCCAAAGGTGAAAAGAATTGGCAATCTATAATTGATAGTTTTTATAGTCCATTTAACTCCAAAGTTGAGGATGTCAGTAAAAATGCCAAGAGAGAAACTGGTGAAAGAATTTTAGGTGAAGATCCAAAAACCGGTAGGCAATTAAGTGTTAAACTTGGTAAATTTGGTCCATTGGCGCAAATAGGAAAAAATGATGATGAGGAAAAGCCTCTTTTTGCAAGTTTATTACCCAATCAATTAATTAGTAAAATAACTTTTGAAGAGGCATTAAAGCTTTTTGATTTACCAATCTACTTAGGTGAATATCAAGATGAAAAAGTAGAGGCTAATATTGGTAGATATGGACCTTATATTAGATTTGGAAAAAAGTTTGTATCAATTCCTAATGGTCAGTCTCCATTTGAAGTTTCATTTGAAAATGCAATAGAATTGATAAAACAAAAGAACGAAAGTGAAAAACCAATTCTGATTTATAAAGATCATGGTGTTTCTAAAGGAAAAGGACGTTTCGGTCCCTTTATTAAATGGAATAATATATTTATAAATGTAAATAAGAAATATGATTTTGATAATTTAACAGAATCAGATTGCATTGAACTGATTGAAGAAAAAATCAAAAAAGAAAAAGAAAAAATTATTAAAAATTGGCCAAATGAGAAAATAACTATTGAAAAAGGAAGATGGGGGAAGGTATTTGTAATTAAGGGTAAAAAGAAAATTCAAATCCCAAAAACTATTGATCCTAATAGTATTGATTTAGAAAAGGCAAAAGATTTTTTAAAAAAATAGAATATAAATTGTTTGAACAATATTTTACTCCACCAAGTCAAACAAATCTAGATCTCAGAGAAAAGCTAGACAATTCCAGTATTTCTCAAAAAATAAAAATTTATGGTGTTGATGAATTTGAATTAAATTCACCTGGAATAGCTATTCTAACATTAAACAATGAATTAGAATCAGAGAAGTTTAGAAATAGATTTTATTCGCTTCACTATGGAGATTGGAGTTCAATTATTGTAGAGCTTGGTAGATTTAAAATTTT
>JAYNRW010000088.1:4517-5563 GCA_038114965.1 Flavobacteriaceae bacterium
GATTCAGATAGCAACTTTGCTATCAAAGAAATTGTACAAAAACTATCTTCTTTAGGAATACTCACAATATGTATTGGTGGAAATTCTAGTTTATTGAGTTTGTTTTCGTATTCTTTAAATGATTCACATAATTTTTTGAACTTAGTTTCAATTGATAAAATTTTAGGTATTAATTCAGGTAATGATTTAGATAACAATAATTATTTGTCTGAATTAATATTAAGTGAAACTCTTAGATTAAACTTTTTTTGCAACTTAGGATATTTAAGGCATCTAAATTCTACAGAAAAAATTGATTTAGTTAAGAAAATAAAATTTGACTTGTTGAGTCTTGGAGATTTACGTTCAGAAATTAAGGAAGCTGAACCAATTCTCAGAAATTCAAACATTGTTAATTTTAGTTTAGAATCTCTTCAATCAAATGTTATAAACTATAAACTTACTTCTCCGAATGGATTTACAGCTTTTGAAGCTTGTAGTCTATCGCGTTATATTGGAATTAGTTCTAGCATGAAAATTGTAGGATACACTAATGTGAAAAGCACAATTGAATGTAATTCTGTTCTTTCTGAAATGGTTTGGTATACTATAGATGGTTTTAATAACAGATATGATGAAGATTTTTCTAATGAATCAGACTTTAAATATTATCACACCGAAATTGATGGGCATAATTTAAAATTCTATCAAAATAAGATAAGTAATCGTTGGTGGGTAGAGTATGTTAGTGATGATAGTATAGTTAAAATTGAAAAAGACATAATACCATGTTCTGAAAATGATTATAAATTATCACAAAATTCTATTATTTCTGGAAGAATTATAAAAAGATTAAAGAACAAGATTATATGAAATTAAACCAAAAGTGTTATTTTAGGGTCCAACTTTTTAAAAAAGAAGCATTATACACATGAAAAAATTATTTTTTGTTTTTACTTCTTTTCTCCTTTTTGTTTCCTGTTCTAAAAATGATAGAGGAGAATTAATTGGTGTAAAATCCAATAAATTTTTTCCAACTCAACCCAATGGTATGGTTTTAATACCAT
>JAYNRW010000089.1:0-5520 GCA_038114965.1 Flavobacteriaceae bacterium
CTTCAATTGAATAAATATCATGATGTGGTGGGGGTGAAATTAATCCAACATAGGGAGTGGAATTTCTAACTTTGGCAATTAGTGGATTTACCTTTGGACCTGGAAGCTGTCCGCCTTCACCCGGTTTAGCACCTTGAGCCATTTTAATTTGTATCTCATTAGCATTAGATAGATAATATGAACTTACACCAAACCTTCCAGACGCTACTTGTTTAATTGCGCTATTTTTAGAATCTCCATTTTTATCTTTTTTAAACCTTAATGGATCTTCACCTCCTTCTCCAGAATTACTTTTACCTCCAATTCTGTTCATTGCAATTGCTAAATTTTCATGAGCTTCTTTACTAATTGATCCATATGACATGGCCCCAGTTTTAAATCTTTTAACTATCTCAGTCCATGGCTCTACCTCTTCAATATCAATTGGGTCAAGCTCAACAAATTTAAATAAACCTCTAATGGTCATAAATTGTTCACTTTGTTTATTGATTAGATCAGAATAAGTTTTGTAAGTGTCATATTTTTCTTGTCTGACTGCTTGTTGAAGCTTAGAAATTGTGGCAGGATTTAGCATGTGGTTTTCACCATTCCTTCTCCATCTGTATTCCCCACCAATTTCGAGTGAATTTATATCTTTTTCAGAGTTAAAAGCATAATTGATTCTTGAAGAAATTTCTTTTTCTAAAACATAAAGTCCCACACCTTCAATTCTTGATGCAGTATTGTTAAAGTATTTATCAACAAATTTTTTTCTTAACCCTAGAGCTTCAAAAATTTGTGATCCCCTGTATGAATGAAGTGTTGAAATTCCAATTTTATTCATAACCTTCAAAATCCCTTTTGCAATTGCAGAATTAAAATTTTGTATTGCTTTTTGCTTGGTTATGCCTTTAATAATGCCAATTTCGTGATGAAAATCTATAATTTCATTAACTAAGTAAGGATTAATTGCACTTGCTCCATACCCAAATAGCATTGAAAAATGGTGTGGTTCTCTTGGTTCTGCAGATTCGATAACAATACCAAATTTTGATCTTTTATTTCTTTTGATTAAATAATGATGAACAGTGGAACAAGCTAATAAAATAGGAATAGGAGCTAATTTATTACTCACATTCCTATCAGAAAGGATTATAATATTGTAACCATTATCAACCTTTTTTTCAATTGTTAAGACAATTTTTTCAAGCGCTTCTTCAATTCCATTGTGACCTTTACTTAATTTGTAAAGTGCGGGAATAGAACATGATTTAAAATCATCATGTTTAATATATTTAATCTTATCTAAGTCTTCATTTGAAATAATTGGATTATTGATTTTTAATTTTTTTGCGTGTTTTGAATTTATATCAAATACATTAAAATCGCTTCCTAAACCAAGACTAGTATCAGTTACTATTTCTTCTCGAATTCCGTCAAGTGGGGGATTAGTGACTTGAGCAAAAAGTTGTTTAAAATAATTATAAAGTAATTGTGGTCTTTTAGATAAAACAGCTAGAGGTGTATCTGAGCCCATTGATCCAATCGCTTCTTTACCTTTATTACACATCGGGAGAATAATGGTCTTAAAATCTTCATGGGTGTATCCAAAAATTTTAAGTCGTGTCTCAAAATCTATTTTTTCTTTAGGTGTTTTATTACCAGTATAAGGGACTTTGGAAAGTGGTAAGATATTTTCATTCAGCCATTTTCTATAGGGATGTTTTGAAGTTATAATTTTTTTGACTTCATCATCTTGTATAATTCTTCCTTCATTCATGTCAACAAGAAACATTTTACCAGGTTCTAGTCTACCGTGAAGTTCAATATTTTCAGGTTTAATATCAACGACTCCAGTTTCAGATGACATAATTACATATCCGTCTTTAGTAACTGAATATCTAGACGGACGCAATCCATTTCTGTCAAGTAATGCTCCAATATAATTTCCATCAGTGAAAGGAATTGAAGCAGGACCATCCCATGGCTCCATAATGCATGAATTGAATTCATAAAAAGCTTTTTTCGAATCATTCATTGACTTATGCTTTTCCCATGCTTCAGGAACAAGCATCATCATAACTTCTGGAAGAGATCTTCCTGTAAGTAGTAAAAGCTCTACAACCATATCCATGGATGCAGAATCAGATTTACCACTTAAAATTATTGGAAAAATTTTATCTAAATCTTCCTGACTAATTAGTTCTGATTTTATTAACTCTTGTCTAGCTATCATTCTACTAACATTTCCTTTTAGAGTATTTATTTCACCATTATGGCACATATATCGAAATGGTTGTGCTAAATCCCAAGTTGGAAATGTATTTGTTGAAAACCGTTGATGAACTAAAGCTAATCTAGTTACAAGTTTAGGATTACCAAGGTCTAAATAAAACCTTTCAATGTCTTCAGGAATAAGTAATCCTTTATAGATTAATGTTCTGTTGTGAAGGCTCGAAAAGTAGAAATAGTTTTTTTGAGATAGCTCAGATTCGTAAATATTATTTTCACTAATTTTTCTGGCTATGTAAAGTTTGATATTAAACTCTTTTTCACTTAACTCTTCATTTTTTGAAATGAAAACCTGTTTGATTGTAGGTTGAGATTTTGATGCAATTTCACCAACCACTTTTGAATTTGTTGGAACATCTCTCCATCCTAATAAATTAAGCCCTTGTCTTTTTATTTCATTTTCAAAAATACTTATACATTGACTAGCTTGATTAGTTTTTTGGGGAAGAAAAACCATTCCAACTGAATATTGGCCAGGATGAGGTAAATCAAATTGGCATTCTTTTACAAAAAAATCGTGTGGAATTTCAATTAAAATACCCGCACCATCACCTGTCCTTCCATCTGCACTTACTGCCCCTCTGTGCTCAAGACATGTTAAAATGTTGAGAGCGTTGTGAATTATCTTATTAGTTTTTTTTCCTGTAAGGCTACATATAAATCCTGCACCGCAGTTTTCGTGTTCATTTAGAGGGCTGTATAATCCTTGTTCTTTAAAGCTCATAAAGTTAGATGGAATCAACAAAAATAAGTATTCATTACTCTTTTATTATCAAATACTATACAATACTTTTAATAAATATGTAATTAATATTAACTTTTCAATAAATCACATTGTTTTTTGTTTATTTTCAATATTTTGGTATTAAAATTGATGATTTGACATATGATTGAAACTATAATTATTTCCGTTTTTGTTCTTGGTTATCTAGCTATAGCTTTTGAACACTCCTTAAAAATTGATAAATTAATTCCAGCCCTAATTATGATGGCAGTCATGTGGGGTATAATTTCTTATTTTGATCTAACTGTATTTGAAATAGACACAAAAAATAAGGAGCTCATGCCTTATAAATTAAAGTCTGTTCTAAACTATTTTTTAGGTCACACTGCTGAAATTTTAGTTTTCTTAATTGGCGCCATGACTATTGTAGAAACAGTAGATTTCTTTAATGGTTTTGCAACTATAAAAAGATTAATTAAAACAAAAAGTAAGGTTAAAATTTTATGGATTATATGTTTTCTTGCATTTATTTTATCTGCTATTATTGACAATCTTACTGCAACAATTGTGTTAATAACAATTCTTCAAAAATTAGTTACTGATAAAAATTTAAAACTCTGGTATGCAGGTATGATAATTGTTGCTGCCAATGCTGGAGGTGCATGGTCGCCTATTGGTGATATCACAACAACAATGTTATGGATTGGAGAAAAAGTATCTATTGGTGCTCTAATTAAATATTTAATTATCCCATCATTGGTTTGTATGATTATTCCAACATATGTTGCATCAAAATATAATGTGTTTAAAGGTGAAATAACACCACCAAAAAATAATGAAAGTGAAAACCCCTATGGTTTTAAAATTTTAATAATTGGGTTATCATCAATAGTTTTTGTTCCAGTTTTCAAAATTTTTACTGGTCTACCACCTTATGTAGGAATGATGTTATCATTAGCAGTTGTTGCAACTATTGCTGAATTTTACAACAATAGTTTATTGAAGACAGCTGGGGCCAACTCAATTCATCATAGTCCAATTCACCATGCATTAACAAAGATTGAAATGCCAAGTATTCTATTCTTTTTAGGTATTCTTATGGCTGTAGGAGCATTAGAAGCTCTTGGAATTGTGTTTGGAGTAGGACAGTGGTTAGTATCTACATTTGAAAATGTTGATTGGATATTATTTGAAGGATTAGATATCGTTGTATTTGTTTTAGGTTTTCTTTCAGCTGCAATTGATAATGTGCCATTAGTTGCCGCATCAATGGGTATGTTTGGAGAAGCAATTGATAATCCTCTTTGGCATGGAATTGCATATGCTGCAGGAACTGGTGGAAGTATGGTAATTATTGGGTCTGCTGCTGGTGTTGTTGCAATGGGAATGGAAAAAATTGATTTCATGTGGTATTTGAAAAAAATAGCCTTTTTAGCTTTTATTGGTTATTTAGCTGGTTTTATAACCTTTATTTTGCTTAGAGATTTTGTTTTGTAATGACTTATAATCAAGCAATTGATTGGTTATTTAAAGTTCCATTATCATTCAATCGCGATTTTCATAATTATAAATTAAAGCTAGAACCAGTTATTGATTTTTGTAATCGTGTTGACAATCCTCAAAGTGGTTTAAAAATCATTCATGTTGCTGGAACTAATGGAAAAGGATCAACTTGTCATATAACTGCTTCAATTATTCAAGAACATGGAAAAAATGTTGGTATTTTCTCTTCACCCCATCTTATCGATTTCAGAGAAAGAATAAAAATTAATGGTAAGTATATTGATAAAAGGTTTGTCACAAACTTTATAAATAAACACAAATCATACATTGAAGAAAATAAAATTTCTTTTTTTGAAATCTCCTTTGTTATGTCGCTCTGTTATTTTAGAGATAGCAATGTTGATTATAGTTTAATTGAAGTAGGGTTAGGTGGTAGATTAGATGCCACAAACATATGTAATCCAATTGTGTCTTGTATTACAAATATTGGATATGATCATAAAAATTTTTTAGGTAAAACGCTTGAGAAAATTGCTTTAGAAAAAGCAGGAATTATAAAATCCGAAACACCAATAGTAGTTGGTGAAGGAAGAAAAACATTAGTGAAAGTGTTTTACCAAATTTCTTTAAAATTAAATTCACCTATAATTTACTCAAATAATATTTCTTTAGATAAAGAATATGGTTTGCATGGAGATTATCAATTAGATAATATTAAGAATTCTATTGCTATTGTCAGTTTAATTAAAGAATTAAATTTAGATAATGATAAGATCAATTTAGGAATTACAAAAACTGTAGTAAATACAAGATTTTTTGGAAGGTGGCAAATTATAAAAAGCAAACCACTTGTAATTTTTGATGTTGCTCACAATATTGATGCAATCAAAAAAATATTAAAACAACTAAAGGAAGAAGATAAGGATATAAGATTTGTATTTGGCACTCTTAATAAACCAGGTCAGATTAAAATTTTAGATATTTTACAAACTGATTACTTTTACTATTTCTGTGAAACAAAT
>JAYNRW010000090.1:0-5465 GCA_038114965.1 Flavobacteriaceae bacterium
TATTGAATGGGAGTAGAGCAATTAATATGTTTGTTTCATTAAATCTAATTAATCTATAATAGAAGGATAATGTTTGTAGATTAAAATTATTGGTAATAGAATTCTTCATGGACTCAAAAAATTCTCAGTTAGATAAAATTATTAATGATCTTTGTGAAGGCAAGGACGAAGAGTATAAGTCATTCATTCGTAAAATGATTCATGCTATGAGTGATGGTGATAAATGGGGAAAATTATCTGAACTCAAAGATTTAACTGATCAGCTCAAAAAATAATAATAAAAAAGTAATGATATTGCTTGCCGAAACTTTAAAATTCAAATGCAATGACTAAGTATATAATTTTTTTTATTTTTTCTTTAAGCCTGATGCTTTCACAATCATATAAAGTTCAGCCACCAATCGTTAATATAAACGGAGTGATTTTTAAAGAAAATGATGAGATTCCATACACTGGTAAAATAACTGTATTTTGGGGGAATAATGCACTTAAAGAAGAGGGCATATATCGTGAGGGGGTGAAAAGTGGTCTGTGGAAATATTGGTATGCTACTGGAAAATTGTTTTCTAAAGGAATCTTTAGAAACGGTTTGAAAACTGGAGTCTGGATCGAGTGGCATGAGAATGGTAATAAAAAAACTCAGAGTATTTATAGAAATGGTTTAAAAAATGGAAGAGAGATCAATTGGTCGATAGAGGAAGTAAAATTAAGTGAATTCTCTTTTCAAAGTGGAAGCAAAGATGGCTCTTTTAAAAAATGGTTTAACTCTGGTAATAAAAAATCAGCCGGTAATTTTGTTAAAGGTAAAGAGAATGGGAAATTCCTAGAATGGTATGACAATGGTAAAAAATATGTTGAGCAAGAATATAAAGATGGGAAAAGGCATGGCTTAATGTTCAGTTGGTATGACACTGGATCAAAAAAGGAGCAAAAATATTATACTATGGATATAATTAATGGTGTTCATCTTCAGTGGTATGACAATGGTCAAAAAAAATTAGAGGGAAACTATATTAATGGGAAATATGATGGTATTTGGACGCAATGGTTTGCTAATGGTCAAAAATTTATTGAAGGTAAGTATAATGAAGATATGTTAATAGGTTTTTGGAGACAGTGGTATAAAAATGGCGAAATTTTTTCATCAGGAGTTTACCAAGATAGCAAACAAGTAGGTGATTGGGTTTATTTTTCGCCTAACAATACTGATAGCTCTAAAATTACATTTAAAGATGGGAAACCTTTCGATGGTGCTAAGATAGAATGGTATGCAAATGGTAAAAAAGAAACTGAAATAAAATATGTTAATGGCCAAATTTCTGGACCAGTTTCTTATTGGTATGATAATGGAAGTAGAAAACGAGTGGAGAATTACTCAAACAACGTCCTTAATGGATCTGTAATAAAATGGAAACGTAATGGTGAAAAGAAGTTGAAACAAGTATATGATCAAGGCACCTTAAAAGAACAAAAAGAATATAAGTATTATGCTACAGGGCAAATTGATTCTACAATCGAGTTTCATTATAATAATAAAAATAAAATTATTAATAAAATTGTAACTAAATGGTCACCCAATGGTAAACTTATCTCGAAACTAAATAATGGGAATATTTGGAAAGGAAAGATAATTGACTGGTGGGATGAGAATGCTGGTATTAGAAAGAGCTCAGTTTCATACATTGATGGTAAAAAAAATGGAGAGTATAAAAGTTGGTATAAAAATAAAAACTTAAAAAGTGAGGGTTTTTATAGTAACGATTTAATGGATGGAGATTGGAAATTTTATTATGCTAATGGAAATATAATGGCAGATGGTTCTTTTTTAAATGGCAATGGAAAGAAAAAAAATAACATAACAAAAATCCCAATTAACGGTCGAACTGGCAATTGGACTGGTTGGCATGAAAATGGGGTAAAATGGTCAGAGTTATCATTTAAAAATGGTAAAAAGCATGGAGTTCAGAAAAATTGGTATGACAATGGTCAAAAAGAACTTCAAGGAGAATACGAAGATGGAAAGCCAGTAAAGACATGGTCTTGGTGGTATTTTGATGGTGCTCCAATGCAAGAGGGAAAATACAATTTAGAGGGCAAATTTGAAGGTTTATACTTTATTAATCCTCAGGTTCCTACTTTCACAACCCCCTAAACCAAATGTTTAACACTTTGATCATAGTTAAACTAGTATTAGTCCTTTTATTTAATTTTTTAGAAGCATCAGCTAATGATATTGCTACTACTATAAATGATATTGACCTTAGAATTGATAAAATTAAAAACAAATATTTTCTTATTAGGCATGATATTTTCTCTCCAGGGAATAGCGTTAGTACTAATTTCGATACTTATTCAGATTCATTGAAAGCGATATCAAGCGAATTAATAGCAAATAGCAATGAAATCTTTAAAAAATATTTCGACCAAGATTTAGAGAAAAATCATTTAGATAAAATATCAATAATAAAACTCAAATCTGAATTTATGAATAACTCCATTAGTGTATTACTTCATAATAATGAGTATTATAACTCGACAAATAAGAATGTGATAACCACTTTTGGAGATTACGAAGCTAAAATCAAGCGTTTAGTTACATATGAAAAACTCTTTTATGAAATAAAATGATACAAAATTTTAAACTTAATTATTGGAGTCAATTATGATCAAAAAAATATTTTTAATTAAAATAGTTATGAGTTTTTTGATAAATGTGATTTTTGCAGAAAATTCTCGCATTAATGGGCTTGAAAAAAGAATAGATTATTTAGAAAATAAAGTTGAAGAATTAGAGCAAAAAATTTCTAATTATTCTCCTAATTTATTTTTGGAGGATTTAACCAAAGGAGTTAGCAAAAGTAAAATACAGAGTAGTTTTGGTAATCCAGATAGAAAAGGAAAATTTTCAAATGGCGATGAATTATGGGGATTTAAAAATTACACCTTGAAGTTTGATAAAAATGGAAAACTAAAAAATTGGTCAAAGCCTTTTTTGAACTAGTATCTTCTCAGATTTTGCAATATGATTAATTTTAAAAGAGCGATTATAATAATTCTAGCAATTTTTTATAAGACATCTTGCATAAGCTTTCATAGTTTAAGTAGAGAAATTATAATTAATGAAAACCAGTGGACTGATAAGAATTTTATTTTTTCTAATGTAAGCAAAGAATTATTTATACAAAAAAAAATAAATGAAAATTGGTCTAGCTTTGATAGTGACAAAAGAATTCCATATTTTAAGCTAAAAAACTCACGTGGAAAAATTCTAGGCGATCATATCAAGGATAATGAAAAATTTTTAGTTATTAATCTTGAAAATAATAAAAAATATAAATGGAAGTATAATTATGCTAAAAAAAACTTATTACCTAGTCATATCGCAGTTTTTGAAGATGTAGAAAATGCAAAAAAATTAATAGGGAAGAATATCTGGCTAAATAATATTGTTTCTGACACTATTTTTATGGGACAATTGGGAAGTAGTTTTAAAAAATTTCAAAAAGTTAACGTTATTGGTGTGAAAATATATCAAAATAGTATAGTTGATTGCCCAATTTGGTTAGAGATTGATTTAAAAAATGATTTCAACTCATATATTCGTTATAATGGTAAATTTAAGATTCATTCAAGGCAGAATAATTATTTTATTAAAAATCCAATTAAAAAAAGCTGGGACCAAACTAGCATAGAAAAAATAATGGAAGGTAAAATAGAATACGGCATGAACCATGAACAAGTAAGAGCATCTATAGGTAATCCGGATATCATAAATAATACATCCAGTCGTCATGGGGTAAGCGAGCAATGGATTTATGGTAAAAATTTATCTAATAAGCGTTATTTAATTTTTGAAAATGGTAGATTGTCATCCATGTAAGGCAAAAAACATTTTATGAAAAAATTAATTTTCCCAATTTTACTAGTGTTATCATTCTCATTTCGAGTACAGGCTAATGATACTTTAACGTACACTGATCATTTTTATTTAGCGTTAGATCATTACAATAAAAAAAGATTTCAACTAGCTGAAAATGAATTCAAAAATATATTGATAGATAAACGAAATTTTGAAGATCCTGTAGCTCATTTTATGCTTGCAAAGACACAATATAATCTAAAAAAAATGAAAGTTAGCGAAAGAACTTGTAACTCATTTTTAAATAAATACCCAAGAAGTTTATATGAACCACATATTAAATCTTTGCTAGGAGACATATTTATATCAGAAGAAAAATATTCATTTGCATTAGAACAGTTATTATCTGCAAGACAATCTAAAGTAGATTCGATATTTATTAAAAAAATTGATTTTAGGATTCTAAAAATTTTGATGACAGGTATTAGTTCCGATCATTTAGAGCGCTTATTATTTTTAACTGAGTCCAAAGTCAATTTGTCTATATTAAACTTAGCAAAATCGTACCGTGCTATCCTTGATGGTGACATGAATGACATGGAATTATCATTGAGTGTTATTGATAAAAGTATATTACCAAATTCTTTTCACATATTTTATGATAGTTTATCATTATTTGTAGGCAATGAGGGTGCAATTCATGGAACAATAGCAGTCATATTACCTCTTTCTGGTAGTGATAAAAAGAAGGGTGAAACATATTTGATGGGGTTATCTAGCATGGTTAATGATTATAAACATGATTTATATACTAATTTTAAAATTTACGATAACCAGAGCAACGATTTAAAATCAGTAGAGCTGCTTAAATCAATAAACTTAGATAAAAGTGTAATATCTATTTTAGGATATTTTTCTGAAGTCTCAAACTTAGCTGCGGCAAGCATTTCAAACTCTATACCTATAATGCTATCTAAAAGCAATCATAGCGAATTAACTATTTTATCAGAAAATATATATCTATTATCAACCAGCAGTGAAATTCAGGCAAAATTATCAGCTCAATATGCAGTAAATATTTTAGGATATAAAAATATTGGTGTTTTATCATCTGCAGATGATGAAAATAAAAATTATGCTAATCATTTTATTGAGGAACTAAATCAATTAGGGGTTGACCCCATTTCCGTAGAGTGGTACTACGGCAAACCAGAAAATTTAAGTAAACAATTTACTTCCATAAGAAAAAGTGCATGGTCTTTAGTGCCTAGTGAGGATCCGAATATTGAATACTTGGATTTAAAAATTGATAGTTTAGATGCCTTGTTCGATGTAGATGTAGCTGATTTCATAGACCCAACTGATGATGATAATGAAAGTATTAGGATGTCTAAAAGAGACTCATTGAAAATAAGTTTAAATACTATTGATGCAATTTATATACCAATCGATAAGAAAGATCTGTCTTACATTGGTACTCAACTACCAATGTATAATTTAGAAACAAAAATTATTGGGAATGAATCATGGATGGATATAGACATTTTATCGCAAGATATCATCGGACCACATCTTCAAGGTTTAACTGTTTTGAGTTCAGAGTATC
>JAYNRW010000091.1:0-5442 GCA_038114965.1 Flavobacteriaceae bacterium
GAATTAAATCTTATGGATTGGTTGTTAATCTACTTATTTATGATTATCAGTCTAAAATTAGACTTTCAAGCTCACCCTCAAGCTGATTTTTAAGTTTGTTAAATTCTAAACTCAATTCTTTCAGCATGTTATCAAACTCAGTAATCAAAGATTTAGCTTTATTTAAACTTGATATTTGCATTGAAGTTGGACCATAAGAACTATTAATTCCACGGACAGCAACACTTAATCGATCAGAGATGGTTTCGGTGTCTTTTTCCATTATATCTTTTTTAGATTTATTTCCTGAAACAAAAACATCAATCATATTTATCATTTCTTTAATTTGATTATAATTTTCAACATAACTCTTATAATTTGAAGTTTTAGAAATTAATGATGGAATTGATTGATTAGATCTTTTAATCTTACTAAACTTATGATTAACAACAGAGTAGTTTTTATATGTGTTTTCTAAATCAACTAAAAATGCTTCAATTTGATCTAAATTAGGATTACTTAAAACACCTGTTCTAATTCTTTCAACCTCAAAAAACTTACTTCCAATTTTATTTACATTTCCGTTAAACTCTGTATAAACATTAAATGAATATCTACCAGGACTAACTCTGACACTAGGTGAATATGATCTTGATGAGCCAGAAACTACATTGCTTTCTATATCCCTTGTAAGATCCCAAGAAACTCGGTTAAAACCTTTTTTATAGGGAACTGAAAATCTATCAATAAAAACATTACTGCTGTCAAAAATTTCAATCACTGTTTTAGGAGAAGATTCATTTACCTCCTTATCTAATTCATTCCATCCAGGAAATGGAATATTAGAATTAGATTTTTCTAATTCTTTCTCAGCTTTTTTTCTCTTTTGCTTTCTAGTTAGTAATTCATCATTTAAATAAAATGTCAACATCGCGCCATAATCAGGATTTTTAGCATAATAAGTATCGCTTCCTTGAGATGAAGAACCTGATCTTATAGGGCTGTATTGTAAGGCTTTTCTTGGTGAGAAAACTAAATTATTTTTTAGTGATTGAGGAGAAATAAATCTTAATGAAGAATAATCATCAAGAACATAGAATCCCCTACCAAATGTAGCAGCAACAAGATCATTTTCTCTTTTCTGGATTGCTAAATCTCTAATTGAAATCGTAGGTATTCCATTTGAAAACTTAATCCAATTGTTTCCACTATTAAGCGAAACATAAACACCATACTCTGTTCCTAAAAACATTAAATTCTTATCGACATGATCTTGAACAATTCTCCAACATAGAAAACCATCGGGAATACCATTACCAATATTAACCCAAGATTCACCACCGTCTACAGACTTATATACATAAGGTTTATAATCTCCAAACTTATGATTATCTAAAAGAACATAAACTGTATTAGAATCAAATAAATCTGCCTTTACATCATTAACAAATGAACCTTTAGGAACACCTGGTAGTTTATCAACATTAACTTTAGTCCAATTTTGTCCAAAATCTCTAGTATATTGAATTATTCCGTCATCAGTTCCTGCATAGATAATATTCTTATCAACTGGAGATTGAGATAATGATGTGATTGTATTGTAAGTTGACATTGCATAGACATCCCATGGATTGTCCCAACTTTGCACTTTACCCATAATTGGTAATTCTAGTCTTTCTTGATTTAATGTCAAATCTCCGGAAATTGACTTCCAATCATCTCCCCTGTTATTAGAAACCCAAACTCTTTGTGATCCAAAAAATATAGTTTTTGGATCATGTGGACTGACCAAAATTGGAGCATCCCAATTAAATCTTTCATATGGCTCACCTACATCATTTTGAGGTTTAATAAATGTTGCTTCGCCATTAGTTCTGTCAATTCTATGTATATTACCTTGCTGAGATTGAGCATAAACAATATCCGGATTTCCAGGTTCAGTTGCTGGTTGATGACCATCACCTCCAAGTAAAACAAACCAATCAGAGTTTGTAATTCCTGATCTCTTTAAAGTACGACTTGGACCTCCTTGGGTATTGTTATCTTGAGTTCCACCATAAATATTATAAAAGGGATATGCATCATCAACAGCTAGTTTATAAAATTGTGTTAAAGGAAGATTTGCAACAAATTTCCATGATTTTGTATCATCAAATGATTCATATACACCTCCATCAGTACCGATAAGTAAATAATTTGGATCACTCATTTTAAATGTCAATGAATGATTATCAACATGTTTATCACTTTCATTCATTATATAAAAATCCTTTCCTCCATTCTCTGAAACTTGAACTTTTGTATCCATTAAGTATATTTTGTCAAAAACATGAGGAGAAGCAACAAGCTCCTGATAATAATGAGGTCCAGTAGCTCCAGAAACAGTGTCAGACATTTTTTTCCAACTTCCACCAGAATTAGTTGATTTATACACACCTCCATTTCTTCTATCTGTTTCTACAGCTGCATAAAGTATAGAACTATCAAAAGGAGATATAGCTAAACCAATTTTTCCTAGATTCGAACCTGGAAGACCATTTTTAATTTCGATCCATGTTTTACCATTATCTACAGATTTATATATAGATGTACCAGGACCGCCACCCATATAAGCAGCTACATTTCTGTGTCTTTGCCAAGTGGCAGCATATAAAGTACTGGGATTATTATGATCAATTACAATATCAGTTACACCTGTCCATTCATTAACACTTAAAACATTTTCCCAATCTTCACCACCATTAGTAGATCTAAACAATCCTCTATCACCGCCAGAAGACCATAATGGACCCTGAGAAGCTACAAAAACAAGATTTGGATCATTAGGGCTTACTATAATCTTTGAAATGTGTTCAGAAGATTTTAAACCCATATCTTTCCATTTTTTACCTCCATTTTCACTCATGTAAACACCATGTCCTATACCAACATGTCTACCACCAACATTTTCTCCGGTTCCCAACCATATCTTTGAAGAATTATGAGGGTCAATAGTAATACTTCCAGTGGAATAAAATGGTTGATCATCAGCAATAGGAGTCCAAGTTGTTCCTGAGTTTGATGTTTTCCAAACACCACCAGATCCAACTGCAACATACCATTCATTTTCGTTTTCTGGATTGATAGCAATATCTGCTATTCTTCCAGACATGAATGCAGGACCAACACTTCTAAATTTTAGTCCAGAAAGTTGAGAGGATTTTAAATCATATTGTTGTGATTTCTTTCTTTGAGCATTAACATTTAAGAAAAAACACAAAGAAATAGTTATTAAAATAATTTTTTTCATGCTAAAGATATTTACTTAAATATATCAAATAATAGTAAAGAATAAAATGATATTGTAATTTTGAATTAAGTGAACAAACTTAAAAGCTTAATTCTTGTTTTACTATTTCTGTTAATAGCATGTGAACCAGATGATATCTGTCTTGATTCTATCGAAGATACTCCAAAATTGATTTTGAGATTTTTTGATAAAGAAACTACAAAATTAAAATCTGTTACAAATTTTCAAATTTCTTCATTAGACAGCGATAATTCTCTTTTTTTTGGTGAAACTGATTCAATAGCAATTCCACTTAATCATAAAACAGATCTTTCAAATTTTAATTTTACTATCAATTCATCTAATACCAACTCTAATAGTGATAACATATTAATTAATTATAATAGAAACCCTATTTATAAATCAGTTGGTTGTGGATATATTTTAAACTATACAATTAAATCATTAATTATTGAAAAAGATAGTAACAACTGGATAGATAGATATAATATATATAAATCAAATGTTGAAAATGAAACAACTAGGCATATTGAAATTTTTCATTAGTTTGATTTTTATACTG
Source organism: Flavobacteriaceae bacterium (assembly GCA_038114965.1). Lineage (GTDB taxonomy): Bacteria > Bacteroidota > Bacteroidia > Flavobacteriales > Flavobacteriaceae > Eutrophosalina. The sequence goes on from JAYNRW010000091.1 coordinate 3,831, forward strand.
CTATTTAATAGCAATCTTACAAGTCAAACTGAGCAAGATTCCTTAATTACAAAGAATAAATATGGAATTAGAATTGGTTTAGACATATCAAAACAAATTAGAATGTTAACTGAGGAATATAATGGCTTATCATTATATGGGGATATAAAAATAAAAGAAATATTATTTATTGTAGCTGAGGTTGGAAGAGATAATAAAAACATAAACAATGAAAATCTTAAATCTAAATTTTCTGGTAATTATATTAAAACTGGTTTAAACTACAATTTATACAATAATCTCCCAGGACTCAATAATGAAATATATGTTGGTTTTAGAATTGCTACAAGTAAATTTGAAAGTGAAGTTTTTGAATACAGCATTTATAACGAAGATCAATATTGGTCCCAAGATCGAGTTCAGGATAATATATTATATAAAGACCTTAACGCAAATTGGATTGAATTAATTGTAGGTTTTAATACTGAGCTAGCAAATAACCTCTTTATGGGAGCAAGTTTAAGACTTAATAGAATGATTAAACAAAAACAACCTGCAAATTTTAAAAACTTATTTGTTCCTGGATTTAACAAAGTGACTGAAAACAATAATTTTGGAACTGCAATTACATATTCAATAATTTATCAAATTCCAATTATTAAAAAATAATGAACTGGTTTAATTCTAGTTATTATCATATACTTTATAAAAATAGAGATCACAATGAGGCTGAGCACTTCATAAATAATCTTATCAAAAAACTTAATCTTAAAAAGAATTCAAAAATATTAGATTTAGCATGCGGTTCAGGAAGACATTCTATTTATTTAAATAAAAAAGGAATGAATGTTAAAGGATATGACAATTCTGAAAATAATATTATAAAAGCTAAAAAATTTGAAAACTCTAGATTAAGTTTTCAATTAAAAGAAATGTCAGAGAAATATGATGATAATTTTGATTACATATTTAATTTATTCACAAGTTTTGGCTACAACAGTAAAAAACACAATTACAAAACATTAAAATCAATTGAGGAATCCATAAATGGTGATGGAATTTTAGTAATTGACTTTTTAAATATAAACAAAGTTGAATCTGAGTTAATTAATCAAGAAATAAAAATAATAGATAATATCACATTTAAAATAAAGAGAGAAATAAATAATGGTTTCATTATAAAAAATATAAATGTGATAGATGGAGAAAAAAACTATAATTTTAAAGAAACTGTAATGTCATTAAACTTAAATGACTTTAAAGGTTATTTTAACGATTTCAAACTTAAAATAATTTCCACATATGGTGATTATAATCTAAATCCTTTCAATAAAAAATCTGAAAGACTAATAATGGTAATAAAAAAATCCCAGCCTTAAAAAGACTGGGATTCGAGGAGGGCAGTGACATACTCTTCCACCTAGTGGCAGTACCATCTGCGCTATTGGTCTTAACTTCTCTGTTCGAAATGGGAAGAGGTGTTCACCAATGCTATAACCACCCAAATTTTACTTACAAAATGTAAGGGATAATTAAATCCAATAAGTTAACATATTGAAAAATACATAAAACAATAAATAATACAATTAAGAAAAGGCTTACGATAGACCTACGGGTAATTAGTATCACTCGG
>JAYNRW010000092.1:0-2513 GCA_038114965.1 Flavobacteriaceae bacterium
AAATTTCGAATTTATTGCAATGAAAAAAAAACTTTAAAAACAAAACACAATTAAGGTGATTTTACTGAATATATAAATTCTTCTAATTTTTTCATTTACCTAATACTAATAAATACTAATTTCCTCTACCCACCTTTCGAATGCCCATATTGGACCCTTTTCCTTTACTATTTGCATTCTTATTAACCTTTGTGCTCTTGTTTTTTTTATTAGTATGTTTATTACTAAAAAATTTACTTGTCATTTTATATTATTTTGATTCCCTTAAAATTAATAAACATTAATTGATATTATTTACTTCAATCCAGTATCCTTGAGGATCTTGAAAAAATATTTGTTTGTATCCATCATTTCTAATTTGTATTTTATTTTCATCACCCTTCCAGTTTGAAAACTTTATGTTTTTAATTTTTAAATGATTTATAAATTCATCAAAATTTTTTGCTGTAAATGCCATATGAATTCCTTTGGGAATAACATTAAGCTTTTCTTTTGTTGAAATTAAATGCATTTCTATTCCTTGATTATTTTTGAACCATCTTTTTGGAGGGTTTTGACCTGCGCCAACTTCAATCTCCTCCAGCCCCAAAACATCTCTATAAAAATCTCCGGATAAATTTAAATCGTTTACTAATAGTGCTTGGTGATTAAATTTCATACTTACTTTTTTTTGACTAAAACCACTTATTGAAAAAAATAGTAATAGTAGAATTAGTTTTTTCATATAGTGTAAATTTATACATATTAATTAATTAAATATTTTCAATATTAATAATTACCCCACTTTTTATATCGTTCTTAATTATTTGTTTTTTTGTCCTCAATTGATATAATTCAAAACAACAATTACATAAATTCGTCAAGCATTATGATTGACTTTATTCCAATTTTTACAACTATACTTAGTCTATATTTTTTTATTGAAATTTTTAAACATTATTTTTCAAAAAGAAAGAAATATTTGCTTTGGTGGATGTTAGGGGTTGTAACTTTTGGTTTAGGGACTTTAAGTGAAAGCTTACATGCACTTATTGGTTACAATGAATTAAATCTAAGATTTTGGTATATAATTGGAGCACTTCTGGGTGGATTCCCTCTTGCTCAAGGAACAGTATATTTGCTTTTTTCTAAAAAATTTGCTGATAGAACAACTTTCTTTTTCGTTGCATATATTATAGTTGCAGCAATTTTTATAATGTTAGCTCCAATATCAATTCCGGAAAATTTTGATGGAAGGTTAACTGGAAAAGTATTTGAATGGAGTTGGGTTAGGTTATTCTCACCTCTAATAAACTTATATGCTTTTTTATTTTTAGTTGGTGGAGCAATTTATTCAGCATATAAATATTTTAAAATGAAAAATCTTCAATATAGAGTTTATGGAAATGCAGCTATTGCAATCGGAGGAATTCTTCCTGGAATTGGAGGTTCTTTTACAAGAGCTGGGTATGTTGAGGTACTTTTTGTAACAGAATTAATTGGATTGGCATTGATTTATCTTGGATATAAAGTAATAAAACACAACTCTAGGATTCAAAAAATAGATTGATAAAATCAAAAACCAAGTTTATTTACCTAAAATATACATTACTCTTTTTCATTTATAAAACTTTAAATGGAATTTCAAACCGAACTAATTCCCATCCAAAATGAATTTTTGCTTGTCCATCATTTTCAGAAAATGTAATCGAAAATGCTTCCAATGATTCTTCAGTTTTTGAAATAGGCACTTTAAATCTAAGAACGTCATTTTCAGACTTGTATCGAAAAGCACCCCATATATTAGTTGCTTTATTTATTATAAAAGTAATTTCTTCACTTTCTGGAATTGTAAAAACCGTATAGGTTCCAGCAAAGACAGTTGTATTGTTAATTTCGATATCATTGAATAATCTTAACTCTGTTGCTTCGTTTGCTCCAGTTCTCCAAACTTTATTTTTAGGTACCACATCATCAAAAGATCGATTTTTTAACTGAGGTCTACTATATGTAATTATAGCTATTTTATCAGTAACTCTATTGCTTGTAGGGAATTTTGCTTGGTCCATTGGGCTTTCATCCAGACCACGAAAATTTTGAGCCTGAATCAAAAAAGGCATTAATAGTAAAAGCAATAGTTTTTTCATATTCATAAATTTATAAAAGTTATATTATAAATCAAATTCATTAATTTTACATTAATAAAAACAACAACAATTATGAAAAAAACATTTTTAATATTAACTGTTTTATTTTTTGTAGCAAGCTGTCAAAACGAGGTGGTTGAAAAAAATGCTGCAGGTGGAGAAATTCTAATGGGCAACAATAAAGGAAACACCTATTCTTTTGGAAGCATGGATAACGCTCAGCAAGCATTAGATTTTTCAGCTGCTTTTGTAAATGAAGATTATTCATTTTTCACAACAGAAAACTTTAATGATTCTTTATTCTTCTATCCTTAAAAATTAATTTATCAATTTGATCTTACAAAATATTCTAAAATCTTTTATAAATTATCATCTCATTTTACAGGC
>JAYNRW010000092.1:2523-5400 GCA_038114965.1 Flavobacteriaceae bacterium
GGCTTGGATCGAATTGATCTTACAATAGAGTCTACCATTGATTTAATAAAAATAATGCATGAGCCATATGACTCAATTCGAAGAAATATCTATGATGTAATTCCAGTTGTACCATCTTATGATGAAGAACTAACTGTTGTTATGTTTCCATTTACGGAAACCAGGTATAAAAAAGATGGAACAGTCGAAAGATATAGATTTAACGAAAGACACTATATAAGAGGAGGAAAAGTTTACGGAGTACGTAAATGGAGTCAGGAAGAGTAGATTAAAAGTATAACAGTAATTAACCCCCTATTTTTTTGGGGGTTTTTTGTTTTTCATAGTCTTTCTTTTTTTTCTAGCTAAAGCCTGTAAGTCTACGACCAAATCTGTTTCATCAACAATTTCAAGCCCCAATATAGTTTCAATAATATCTTCCATTGTAACTAACCCTCTAATTGTTCCATATTCATCCTCAACCAATGAAATATGTTCACGTTCTTTAAGAAATTTCTCAAAAATGAAAGGGATTTTAGATTCATAATCTGAAATAATTAGAGGTCTCTTAATCTTTGAAAGTTCAGAATCACCTTTATTATTAATTATACTTTCTAAAATTTTATCTTTTAAAACGTAACCGTCAATTTCATTTGGATCATTTGAGTATACGGGTATTCTTGAAAAAACAAGATTTGGATTTTTTTTATAAAAATTACTGATTGACATTTTTTCGTCTGCTATTTCCATTACTGAAAAAGGTGTCATAATATCTTGAACCTTTACATTTTTGAACTTGACCATATTCTTAATAAAATCAGATTCTTTTTCTTCAATTACCCCTTCTTCCTCAGCAATCTCAGCCATAGTAGAAAAATCTTCTCTACTCATTCCTGAGTGTTGATGAGATTTACCTAATATTCTAGTGAAGAATTGGAGTATTCCAAGAATGCCAGTGTATTTAAAAACTGGAATAATTGAGTTTAAAAATATAGATGTGAACCTAGCAAGTTGATGCCAGTAGTTAGCACCTAAAGTCTTTGGAATTATCTCAGACACTACTAGAACTAAAACAGTCATAATAGCTGAAACAATTCCAACCAATAAATCTTCGCTTAATGATGATCCAAAAATTAGATAATCATTATTTACACCATATGATGAATAAACAACTTTAGCTTGAACCCCAACTAAAATTGCACCTACAGTATGGGCAATTGTATTTAGAGTTAAAATAATGATTAAAGGTTCATCAATATTTTTCTTTAGTCTCTCTAGGTTTATTGCAAACTTATAGCCCTCTTTAATTTTAATTTTTAAAAAAGTTGAGTTAACACTTAAAAGAACAGCCTCTAAAATTGAACACAAAAAGGATAAAGCAATGGTTAAGGCAGCGTATAATAGTAGTAGATTCAATAAAATTTATTATAAATTAAAATTAGTAATATTTGGAACATAAATTGGAATAATTTTAAAAATGCGTCATTAATTATTATCGCCTTCTTTAATTGGAGGTAATATTTTAGAAATCAAAATATGTATCAGGATATGGCTCATTAATTAGAGTAAAATGCCACCATTCTTTTGAATATGATTTAAAACCATTTTGATTCATTATCGCTTGCAAATAGTTACGATTATTTTTTTGTAAATCTGTAATTGAGTCGTAATCAATCCATGATTTATTTCCAAAAAAATCCCATCCACTTCCCATATCAAGTTCTTTACCATAATTAATACTATCAGTGTAAACTAGAGTAACATCAACCGTACTCCCTCTACTGTGTCCTGATTTTTCAGCAACATAGCCTTTAAAGAAAAGGCTATCCTTTTTTTCATCTGGATAATACTTTTCTTTGGTTAAAGTATCGCTTATTTCTTTTGACCATTCAACAAAGTTGTTTACAGATTTTTGAGGTCTATATCCATCAAAGAGTTTAAGTCCTAAACCATTTTTTGAAAGAATTTTTTGAATTTTTGTTAAAGCTTTTATAGTCTCATTGGTCAAAATATTTTTTGGATTTTCGTATCCAATAACTGTTCGTCCTAAAAAATTGTCTGAGCCCGAATATCTTATATCGAGAAGAATTGGCGGTTCAATACTTTCAATTTTTGAAAAACCAGGCGGAACATTTGATTTATCACAACTGCAAAGAAATAAAATCAATAATAACAGTTTAATATTTTTCATTTACGCTTATCAATAGTTCCTCTACAATAAATTTCTAGAAAAAATAATACGCTAATAATTGGAAATAAATAATCAGTATTTAAATATTGATCAATAACTCTAAACTTCATGAGAAGGGTAAAAATCAATAATGGAAGTGTTAGATAAAAACCATATTTAATAAATTGTCTAATCAATTAATTTTAACAGTTTAGAATTATGTTAGCAAATTACATTTTTTAAATTTGTTAATCAATAAAAACAAATCTATTACCGTAATTAAGAAAATATGAAAGAATTTCAGTCAACTAATGGTGCATCTGCTGGAAAATGCCCATTCATGCATGGAGGATCTACAACTCCAAATACTTCGCCTTTAAAGTGGTGGCCAAAAAGACTTAATCTAGATATTCTTCATCAACACGATGAAAAGACAAATCCATATTCACAAGATTTCAACTACAGAGAGGAAGTTAAAGGACTAGATTTTAAATCTTTAGAGAAAGATATGCACGAATTAATGATAACACCTCAATCGTGGTGGCCTGCTGACTGGGGACATTATGGTGGCTTGATGATTAGAATGGCATGGCACGCTGCAGGAACTTATAGAGTTGCTGATGGTCGTGGTGGAGCTGGAACAGGTAATTTAAGATTTGCTCCTTTAAATTCTTGGCCAGATAATGGAAATTTAGATAAAGCTAGAAGATTATTATGGCCAATTAAAA
>JAYNRW010000093.1:0-5373 GCA_038114965.1 Flavobacteriaceae bacterium
AGGGACCAACTGATTATGAGTCAGCTACTCTAACCAACTGAGCTATAGGACCTAATTGACAATCAGATGGTTGTCAGGTCGTAAAATTAATACATTTGCTAAATATTTGGCACTCATTTGGCACTAATTAAAAAATCAATGTATTATGATTGTTATTGTATTGACTTTAACGGCTAAATAAACTTGTCTGTCTAATCTTTTTATTTTGAAACTTTGAGAATAACGCCTCTTGCTTTTGTCTTCATATCATTTTTTACAATGTGTAATAAAATGGAGGATACACCATCCTTATCATCTCAGATAGATGGTATTTATATTCTTGAAAACATAAGTTGTTTCTGCTATTTTGAAAACTACGACTTTAGTCAAAATAGTCTTTGGATATTTTCAGAACAAGGTGTCATAATTAGTAAAGGGGACAATGATGGTTGGTTTGATGTTTTACCATTTAACGAGCCTATCAACTATAAATTACAAGATGATACTTTATCATTTTCATTAAGCGATAGAAAATATCTAATTGAAGTTACTGAAGAAAAATTATTTTTAAACTATATAGATAATCCTTTGATAGCTGATGATGAAATATCTTACACTTTTGTTAAATCTGATATGGCCTTGAGCTGTGTTAATGTTGACAATATTTCATTAGACTTGGCCTGTACAGAAGAGTATAATCCTGTTTGTGGTTGTGATAGTGTTACTTACTCTAATCCTTGTCACGCAAACACATTTGGCGGGGTTGATTCTTTTACAAACGGAGAATGTCTAAATTAAATTATTCAATAAATAACGGTTGGTCCTCCTGCTGCTCAATTATTGTGGCTTGTAAGCGTGGCAGCGTGTACTGTAATGCTATTTGAAGCATCTTTAACTTTTGAGTGTTATTTAGCTCTTCTAATTGTATAGAGTTAATTAAACCATCAATTAGATTTTCTAATTTTCCTCTTACTTCTGCCGTTATCTTATTTGGTGTTCCTGCTGTTCTTCCCATAAATAGTTAAATTTGATTATGTCAGTTTATATCCCTGTAATTTTTGTCTCTACTGTATATTATGCAATTGGATATTATATAAATGAAGAAAATTCAAAATACCTTCTTTCAGGTTACAATACTATGTCAGAGGATGAAAGGAAGAGGTTTGATATTGAGGGTTACCTTAAAATATTTAAACCCTTTTTTAAAAATCAAGCACTATATTCTTTTTTTGTATTTCAACTGTTTTATTTAATTTATAACGATAAAGCATCAATAATAATTTACAGTATTTATATATCTATTGTACCATTATATATTATGTTTAAATCACGACAGTTTAAGAGAAAATAATTTCTTGTACTTTATTGTATAAGCTCCAACATCTCAGCCTCTATCTTATCCAATTCTTGGTTGAGGTTGATTAGATTATATGAAAGTAAGATATGATATATCTGAATTAAAAGAAAAGAAAGAAAAAAGAACAACTACAAAGAAGAAAAAAGAAAGAAAAGAAAAAGCCCCCCAAGAAAAACAAACAATCTAAATTCTACCTGTTCCAAGTGTATTTCTACACAAGTATAGATTGTTTTTGACTTGGTTACATCCTACCACTATATATACAATAGGATTTGCCCAAAAGTGTTAAGTTAATAAGTGTCAGATGCAAACAATTTTGTATTAGAACTTGGGTTAACTTATTGATTTTCATTGTTTTTTAAAGTTGATAAGTTTTCTACATTTTCTGAATACCAATCTAAATATTGCCGCTTAAACTCGGGGCTATAATTAGCCCCATTTTTTTTTGAATCTAATCTCCGTTTACTAAATCATTGGCATATTCTCTTCAGTAAGTTCAATTACTTCTTTTGTATATTGAAGAAAATATAATTTGATGAGTGTTATTAAGGAACCTAAAAAATGGTATGTAAGACTTTTTACTCTTGGAAAAAATTTCAGTTCACAGACTTTTTCGGATAATTTTAAAAAGTTCTTATTAAACGGAATAGGTCTTTTTATTGTAGTGACATTTACCTTTTATGTTGAGAATTTAGGTGATGACTACGAAAGAAAAAAAAGGTATGTAGAGCAAGTTAAAGTAATTAATGCTGGTTTGGATAATATTCTTGAATATTCTAAAGAATACAAAGAAGAAAATACTTTTGTTGGGGATCTATTTAAAAAACAATTTGATTTGTGGGAAATTGACAATGATTCTATTTTTCTTGATTTCTTTGATGATGATGAAGACCCTGATGGTAAATATTATTTTCCTCCATTGGCATATTTTGATCAAAGAAACCCCTTCAACCCGCCAAAGATTGGATTTGATATTTTTGAATCAGGGGATCAAGAGTTTAAACTCGTAGATCCTTTCATTACTTCAATTATATCTGAATTAGGGGAAGGCTATTCATTAGGTTACTTAACAGAAAACACAAATGATGTAGAAGAAAAATATGTGAATCAGTTTAAGGAAGTTGTTAATAAATGGAGCATCGACAATCTAGATATTACTCAAATATTTGAAAATGAATTTTGGATAGAAAACAGGAAACACATTCAAAATGATTTAGAGTTAAAATATATACTATATAACAGAATGAATCTCTGGATAGATACAGTTGGACCTCTGTTAGATGATTACATTGATATAATTGAAAATGATAAAAAAATTCTTGATAGTGTAATTCAGATATATGATAACGAAAAGTTTTTCCTTTATTGGAAAATAAACTAAATCATCGGCATATCTCATTCATTAAGTTCAGGAATTAAATTGTATTTTTAGTCAACCATAAACTAATTAAATGAGGCTTTCAATATCATTTTTTACCGTTATTTTATTTTCATTTGTCTTAATTAGTAGTTGCTCTTCTAAGGAAGATGAAACCACAGACACAATTGGTCAAACACCTCAACCTGATCCAGTAGAATTTACTTTAACTGTATCCGCTGGAGAGGGAGGAACTGTATCAACTTCAGGTGGGACTTTTGAACAAGGGTCTGAAATATCAATTACAGCAACACCAAATCAAGGATTTATTTTTAATGGTTGGGAGGGGATAAATTTATCTGGTAGCTCTATTACTGTTACACTGAATTCAAATCTTAATATTGTTGCAAACTTTTCTCAAATCAATACTACTGATATTAATAATGACCCATCTATTTTTAATTATGATATTAACTATGATTATGCTGAACAAATCGTAGATTTTTATCCTAATGCTTTTTATGCTTCAGACTTGTCTGAGAATGTAATTAATGGAATAAACCTTGCTTTAAAAACAGCAGCAGATGCGTTTGGTAAGTATGGTCCCGTTGAATACTGGGTTTTTGGAGTCGATAAACAAGCTGCATTAGATTTAATTAGTGACTTTTGTGAACGCCGTGAAGCATTGAGTCAATGGAATCTTGATGATTGCTTAGAAAGAGAAACAGATGAAACAATAGATCACTCTATGATTGCCTATCAGAAAATTGGAGAGAATGTGCTTTCTTCTAATCAACCTCAAATGGGAGCTGGCCATAACGGTGGTTTTCATTGGGGGATTCACAAATTATCAAGTTCATATCCATTTACTTTTGATTCTTTGTTTGAAGGAATACCCCCTCAAGACGATTTTAAAACAGTTTTTCACGAATATTTTCACGTCTTTCAACTCGCTAGTGTATTTAATTTAGATGATGAGGAAAGGGATAATAGAACAAAACCAAATGAAGCTATATGGATGATGGAAGGTGGAGCTGAATATATGGCCAACTATACATTATTTCATCTTATTGATTCTGGAACTCTAACCTTTGAAACGTCTTATGGTACATTAAGGGAAAAAATGAGAAATAAAATGGAGTATGGAAAATTTTTTATTGAAGAAAATTGCCCAGAAAGTAAATTGAATCAATTTTCCTATCAGGCTTGTAGTCAAGCAGGGTATGAATTGGGCTCTTGGGGAGTTGCATATCTGATGGATAAAGTAAATAACCCAAATATTCTTCTTGAAACCTTCTATCCAAACTTAAAAGAACTTGGCTTCGAAGGCTCATTTAATTTAACATTTGGATATTCTACTGAAGAATTTTATGAAGATTTTGATGCTTTTCTCGAACTCCCAATAGAAGAACAATTAGAAATCATTCCTGATATTTAAATCATCGGCATATCTCATTCATTAAGTTCAGAATTAACTAATTCGCTTGTTTCATTAAGAGATGATTTGAAGTTATTCATAAAAAGCATCACCCAATAACGTTGTCTAATTTTTAAATTAAGATAGTTCTCTGCAGATTTAAGTTTTGTAATTGCTCTTATTTCTTGAGATATTTTATTAAGGTACCCTGATTTCCCTTTAACCCTATCGTCCATTTCATTGTAAGAGGTTTTTAAAATCGATGCAATTTTTTCATTCTTTTCAGAAATGAGATTTTCGCGAAATGCTTGTTGTAGTTGTATTTCACTATAAACATTTTGGAGAACAAAATCTAAGTCAGCATCCAATAGTGCAGTTAATGTGAGTCGTATTTTCTTGTTTTTTATTAATCCTAATGAACCATCATCTATTATTGCTTTCAATTCAGAAATTGGAGGGTGAAACTCTCTGTAATCAAGAAAAATATTATGGAAAGATTTTATATATCTGCCATCTTTAAAAACATTAACAAGTGAATCTATATTCAACCCGTCCCAACTACCCGAAATATAGTCCATTAATTGGTTTTCCTCATCCATAACATCCATACGATTATTTGTGTACATATCTATAGCCTGAACATTAATCTGAATGGTTTTCAATAGTTTTTTTTCTTTTTCTCGATTTTCTAAATTCTTTTGAACCTCATTAATCCAAAAAGAAGCAGAAATACCAATAATTATTGCTACAATCTCTAATCCAAGTTTTATGAAGATTTTTCGTTTAAACATATTATTTGGTTAGCTCTATATCAATTTCCTTAATTATCAAAGAATCTTGTTTTATAGCCCTTTTCATTAAATTTGAATAAAGAGAATGAGCTAATCCTGACTGAGATATTTTGTTTATTTCTACATCATTAAGATACCTCATATCATTCCTGTAAGAAGTCCAATAGCTAATAATATTTTTGTGTCTTATTCTATTCTTTGATTCAAAAAATTTATTGAATGATTCATCCCTTAAATACATCTCTAACAATAAATCATTAGTTTTTCTATACCACGTTTGGTCAGAATACTTTTTTCTTGTAATAACGTAACTAATTTCCTGTTTTCAATCAGTTCGATTAAGCCTGAATTTATTAGTGCAGAATATTCCTCATCATTTTGAACAAAAACTGTTCCAGCATCCTTTAGAAAAGAGAGATAAAAACCTAAAGAATCTTTATTTTTTTTATACAACTCTAACCCTCTGTTATAT
>JAYNRW010000094.1:0-5365 GCA_038114965.1 Flavobacteriaceae bacterium
GCATTGGAATTAATTCATCAGATGCAGAATTTGCTGAAAATATAATTTCTGAGGAATTTGAAAATGAAATTAACAACAATACACTTAAACCTGTATTAGTTGAAAAAGATTTATGTATTATCGCACTTGTTGGCGATAAAATGAAAAACCATCAAGGAATAAGCGGAAAAATGTTTAGTTCTTTAGGAAACAACAACATTAATGTTAAGGCTATTTCTCAAGGAGCTTCAGAAAGAAATATTAGTGCAGTAATTGATAGAAAAAATATTAAGAAAGCATTAAATACTTTACACGAAAAGTTTTTTGAAAAAAATGTTAAAGAAGTTAATCTTTTCATAACTGGTGTTGGAAATGTTGGAAGTGAATTATTAAACCAACTAAACTCACAAGAAGAATATTTAAAGAGTAATTTAAATATTAAAATTAATGTAATAGCAATTTCTAATTCTAGAAAAATGTTATTTAATTCCAAAGGGATAAATTTAAAAAATTGGAAAAATTTATTAAATGAAGGTACAATAGCAAATCCAAAAGATTTTCTAAGAAGAACAAAAAAAATAAACCTGAGAAATAGTATTTTTGTTGATAACACTGCATCTCATGAAATTTCAAGATTTTATTCAAAATACCTTAAAAAAAGTATTGCTGTTGTAACGTGTAATAAAATTGCATGTGCAGATGACTATGATAACTATAAAAATTTGAAATTTCTTTCAAAAAATTATAACGCTCCATTTCTTTTTGAAACAAATGTTGGAGCGAGTCTTCCAATTATTGACACATTAAATAATTTAGTTGCTTCTGGAGATAAAATTTCATCGATACAAGCTGTATTATCAGGGAGTTTAAATTATATATTCAATAATTTTAAATCTACAGATACCTTTCATGAAATAGTTGATGATGCTAAAAATTTAGGTTTTACTGAACCAGATCCAAAAATCGACTTAAGTGGTGTAGATGTCGCTAGAAAAATTTTAATTCTAGCCAGAGAAAGCGGGATGAAAATTGAGCTTGATGATATTATAAATATGAGTTTTATCCCAGATGAATGTCTTAAAACTAAAAACTATAGTGATTTCAAGAAAAAACTAATAAAAAATAAATCTCACTTTAATGATCTTCTGTCAGAATCTGAAAATAAAGGAGAAAAGCTAAAATACGTAGCCGAGCTAAGTAATAATAAAGCTAAAGTTTCACTAAAGAGTGTTGGTAAAGACCATCCGTTTTACAACCTAGAAGGCAGTGATAATATCGTTTTGTTTTATACATCACGATATAGCAAACAACCCTTAATAGTAAAGGGAGCTGGAGCAGGAGCTGAAGTAACAGCTGCTGGTATATTTGCAGATATAATTAGAATTGCTAATAGATGAAAAGTATAAAAGTTTTTTGTCCTGGAAGTGTAGCTAATTTATCATGTGGTTTTGATATTCTTGGTTTATGTTTGGATAATGTTGGGGATGAAATGACAGTTTCTATTATAAATGAACCAGTATTAAAACTTGACTTTTGCGATGGCTATAAAGTAACAAGTGATATAAAAAAGAATGCTGCAACCGTCTCTGCTAATGCACTTTTAAAATCTTACAAGAAATTAGATTTTGGCTTTAATATTTCAATAAACAAGAAAATCAAGCCAGGAAGTGGTATAGGAAGTAGTGCTGCAAGCTCAGCAGGAAGTGTATTTGCTATAAATAAACTTTTGGGGGAACCATTCTCCAAAATGGAATTGATAAAATTTGCCTCTGAAGGCGAGTTTGCCTGTACTCAATCTTATCATGCAGATAATATATCAGCTGTACTACTTGGTGGAATAACTCTTGTCAGAGATAATACTACTCTTGACATAGTTAGACTTAATACTCCAATTGAATTATTTGTTACTATAATTCATCCTCAAATTGAGATAAAAACATCAGATTCTAGGGCTATTATAGGAAGAAAGATTGAAATCTCTAAATTAACTGAGCAGGCATCTAACCTTGGAGCATTAATTAGTGCTCTTTATACAGAGGATTATGAATTGATTAGTAGGTCAATTAAAGATATAATTGCTGAGCCTTACAGGTCTGAATTAATACCTGAATTCAATAATCTTAAACAGATTGCACTTGAAAATGGCTCAATTGGTTTTGGAATTTCAGGTTCAGGACCATCAATGTTTTCTTTATCTAAAGGTCCTGAAAATGCTAATAAAGTAAAAAGAAAGCTTGAAGATTATTTAAATAAAAAGAATTTGGATTTCAAAAGTTATGTTTCAGCAGTAAATGATGAAGGAATAAAAATCATTTAAGGATGTTTACTAGTTTAATTAATTCAAATATTAATGATTCATTTAAAGAATCAATATTTAATGGCTTATCACCGGATGGAAGTCTATATTTTCCTAAAAAAATCAATGCTTTAAAAGATATAATTTTTAATATAACAAGTTTATCGAATAAAGAAATTGGTTTTTTGGTTATGAAGGATTTTATTAATAACGAGATTCCTGAAAGAAAATTAAAGAGCATAATTAATAACACTATAAATTTTGATTTTCCTCTTAAAAATATTGATTCAAATATCTTTTCATTTGAACTTTTTCATGGTCCTACCCTAGCATTCAAAGATGTTGGAGCAAGTTTTCTAGCAAACTCCCTAGAATATTTTACAGAAAATAATATTTTAAATATTTTGGTAGCAACATCTGGTGATACAGGCGCCGCAGTTGCTGAAAGTTTTCATAAAAAAAAGAACATCAATGTCATAATTCTTTTTCCAAAAGGGAAAATCAGTTCTTTTCAACAAAAACAAATATCTACTAAAGGGGATAATATATATGCAGTTGAAATTGATGGAAGTTTTGATGATTGTCAAACACTAGTTAAAAAAGCTTTTAATGATAAAGATTTAAGAAAAAATATAAATATCTCTTCTGCTAATTCAATTAATATTGGAAGATGGTTGCCACAAATAATTTATTATTTTATTCTTTACAAGGAACTTAAAAAAAACGGCGTAAAAAGTAAAATATCTATTTCAGTACCTAGTGGAAATTTTGGAAATATATGTGCGGGATTTATGGCTCAAAAAATGGGTTTAAATTTTGATAAAATAATAAGCTCAACAAACATTAATGATACAATACCAAGATATTTAAGTTCAGGTATTTTTTCACCAAATGAAACTCAAAGAACAATTTCTAACGCTATGGATGTTTCAATACCAAATAATTTCCCTAGAATTGAGAAAATATTTGAAAATAATTTTAAAAAATTATTAAATAATTTAATAGGTGAAAAAGTTAATGAAATTGAAACTAAAGAAGAAATAAAACACACATTTGAAAAATTAAAATATGTTTTAGACCCTCATGGAGCTGTTGGTCTAGTTGGATTAAAAAGAAATTTAGAAAAAAATCATACGGGAGTATTTTTTGAAACAGCTCATCCGATTAAGTTTATAGATTCAATCAATCAGATAATCAATATAAAACAAGACCATTTTGATGTAGAAACAAATTTTAAGAAAAATGAGTTTATTAATTCAATTGATAATAATTATCCTTCCTTAATTAATTTTCTTAAAAAAATAAACTAAACTTTAGTAGATTTTACATAATAATCTCTGTCAATTTTAATTCTATCAGAATTAATTTCTATTGATTTTTTCTTTGTTGTAGGATAGATCCAAATATTTTCGCCTAAAACTTCAATTTCTAAAGGCATTGTAAAATTATCAATAACATTTGTCCATCTGTATGTTAAAAGACCATTAGAAATGCTGTATTCAAGATTTGGAATTCTAATATCTCTGAGATATTGATCAAAAAATGTAGTTAAATCAAATCCAATTTTTGAAGATATAAAGTCTTCAATCTGCTTAGTATCTACAGTTTGATGATAAAATTCACTATTTAATCCCCTTAATATCATTCTCCAAATTTCATCGTCTTTAGCAATTTGTCTTAAGGTATGTAATAAATTTGCTCCCTTGGTGTAAAGATCACTTCCCCTTTTATTTACACCATATGGTCCAATCATTGGAGAAGAATTAGAAATTCCATCTCTTGTTCCAATTACATAGTCAGATGCAGCCTCATTTCCGTAATGATAATCTAAAAAAAGATTTTCAGAGTATGTAGTAAAAGATTCGTGCACCCACATATCAGCAATGTCTTTATATGTGATATTATTAGCAAACCATTCATGACCAGCTTCATGTATAATTATATAGTCAAATTTTAAACCCCATCCAGTTCTAGAAAGATCTCTACCAAGATAACCCTTCATATATTTATTTCCATAAGTTATAGAGCTTTGATGTTCCATTCCAAGGTACGGAACCTCAACAATTTTAAAACTATCTTCATAAAAAGGATAAGGACCGAACCAGTATTCAAAAGCATCCATCATTTTTGGTGCATCTTTAAAATGAGTTCTAGCTCGTTCAATATTATCTCTTAAAACATAATAAACCATATCAAGTGGACCTTTTTCTCCGTTGTATACTTCTGAAAAACTAACATAATCACCAATATTTATATTAACTCCATAATTGTTAATTGGATTTGAAACAAACCAATGGTAAGTTTTAGAATCCTCATATTCATCTATTTTTTTTAGTCTGCCGTTTGAAACATTAACTAAGTCTTTAGGAACATTTACACTTATGAGCATACTATCAACTTCATCATACATATGATCTTTATTTGGCCACCATATACTTGCTCCAATTCCTTGACAACTTGTTGCAACAAAATGTTTTCCATTTGAATCTCTTTTCCATGATAAACCTCCGTCCCACGGAGCTCTAACTGCCTCTTTCGGGTATCCTTCATAATAAACTTTTACAGATTGAATAGTACCTTTTTTTTGTTTATCTAAAAGTTTAATAAAATGAGCATTGCCTTGAGATTCAAAATCTAATAAATTACCATTCTGTTCAACCTTTGTAATTTTTAATGGGGATTGTAAGTCGACCTGAAGTCTATCACTAGAATTTAAAACATTATATGTGATTGTATTAGAGCCTTCAATAAACTTTTCATCAGGTTTTACAGAAATATCAAGATGATAATAAACAAGATCCCACCAGGCTCTTTCAGTTGTAATTGAACCTCTCAAAGTATCTTGTTTAGTATAATTGTACTGTTGTGCTGTAGATAAATTTGTTAGTATTATTAACAAAAAACCAAAAAAATATCTGCAAAATTTTATCATATTGTAAATTAAAAAATTGATTTTAAATTGCACAAACTTTTATGAAAAAAACCTGTCTCTATAATGAACACCTCAAACTAAATGCTAAAATGGTTGATTTTGGTGGTTTTAATATGCCTATACAATATGAAGGAATTTCTTTTGAACACATTAATGTC
>JAYNRW010000095.1:0-1248 GCA_038114965.1 Flavobacteriaceae bacterium
GACTCTATCTTAGGAGCAATAGCACTTACAGATAATTTTATTCTTATGGCGATTGCTATTATCTGTGGAGGATTGTTGATGATTTTTCTTGCAGACTCAATCTCAGACTTTCTTCAAAAAAATCGTATGTATGAAGTTTTAGGATTATTCATATTGTTTGTTGTAGGTATCATGTTGGTCGCTGATGGAGGACATCTTGCTCACTTAAAATTATTTAACAATCCAATAACTCCAATGAGTAAAACTACTTTTTATTTTATTATATCTATTCTGATTGCAATCGATATAGTTCAATCAAAATATCAAAAGAATTTATTGAAAATTAACAATAAGGATTAAAAAATGACTTCAATCGATAAAACAAATTTAGTTCAATATGTAAAAAATGATGTAGAGCGTGTAGGGTTTTTATTGCTTTTTTTAGCACACTGGTCTGATGGAGATTTTTCATTAAGTGAGTATAAAGAGTACGATTTTATATTAATGCAAATGATTGAAGCTGGACAGCTAGATTTGAACAAAGATGGTGAAGTAAATCGTAAGGATTTAAAACACGCTATGGATCAAATTACTGATGCCATGGCAGGTAGTGATTTAGCAACTGTCAAAAATACTGTTCAATTGCTTTGTAAACATTTTATGGATTATCCTATTATAGCAAAAGAAACTATTCTTGGTGCAGCAATCAATATTGTTCATGCTGATAATAAATTATTAGGCTCAGAAAAAGAAAATGTTAGCTTTATTAAAAATGAACTAGGTTTATAAATTAAGATGACACTCCAAAAAAAGATTAAAGAAATTGCTCAGTATGTTTATGAAAGTCTTGGTCCTAGTCATGCTGAAGGAATATATAGAGATGCAATGAGCATTCAATTGCAAGAAGAGGGGTATATTGTAAAAACCGAAGCACCTGTAAGTATTACATTTATAACAAAAAAGAAAAAAGAAATGATTGTGGGTAATGGTAGGATTGATTTATTAATTCAATCTAAAACTAAGAAGAATGAAAAAATTATTTTGGAACTGAAATGTGTACAACCTTTACTTAAAAACGACTCAAAGAACATAGAAAATACCAAAGAGTATTTACAGTTATGTAAATATTTAGGTTCAATTACAACAGCAAAAAAAGGAATGATAATTAACTTCCCTTTTCCTTCAGCTAATGATGGGAATGTTGAGATATTTTTGAGAAAACAATTATGAATTAAAAAAAATCATATAGAAATGGAGTAAGGGTAATGA
>JAYNRW010000095.1:1258-4349 GCA_038114965.1 Flavobacteriaceae bacterium
GCATATGCAGATCAGAATCAATTTCAGAGAGAAGATTTAAGATTTTTTATAGAAAACTCAGAATATTTACCAGAAGAAATAGAATATATTATTTTTGATGGTTGCTATGAAATGAGTGAGAAGGATATTTTTGATATTACTATGTTAAAAAATCTTAAACGAATTGACTTTAATTATTGTGGAAATTTAAAAAAGATTGACATTATAAAAGAATTGCCAAATCTCAGTCACATTAATTTTTATAATCCACAAATGGAAGACTATTCTATTTTTGAGCATTTAAAAAACCTTACGCACTTATTTATTGGAGAGTCAGATTCTGTTAAAGATATCAATTCTTTAAAAAATTTAACAAACTTGACACATTTGGAATTACAAGATCTATATGATTTTAATGGAGATATTGGCGTGCTGTCAAATTTTACAAAATTGGTTCATTTAGTTTTAAATGGGACACTTGTTAAAAGCATAGAGCCTCTTAAAAATTTAAAGAATTTAAAAGTTGTTGATGTATCTGGTAGTGGGGAGCTATCAAACTTAGATTTACTTAAGAATACGCATAACTATAAGCAGAAAATACTCGTGAAATATTTAAATGAATCTACCTATGATGGAGAATGGAACAATTGTGCTCAAAATGGTAAAGGAACATTTACCAATAAAAATATAGAATATAAGGGAGATTTTAAAGATGGTGTTAGAGAAGGAAAAGGGTGGCAAAGAACCATCCCTTTTACCTACGATGGACATTATTATGAAGAAAAGATTTATGAAGGAGATTTCAAAGGGTATATGTATCATGGAAAGGGAGTTTTTACTTGGGAAAGTGGAAGTAAATATGAAGGTGATTTTTTAGAAAATTCACGAACCGGTAAAGGTATTTTCACTTGGACTGATGGAAGTAGATATGAAGGTGATTTTTTAGAAAATAAACGAAACGGTAAAGGTATTTACACTTGGCCTAATGGAGACAAATATGAAGGAGATTTTTTAAAAAATAAACGAACCGGTAAAGGTATTTACACTAAGCCTAATGGAGACAAATATGAAGGTGATTTTATTGATGGTACAAAATCAGGAAAAGGGGTTGAAACTTTAGACAATGGAATGACATATAAAGGAAGTTTTGAAGACGGTTTTCGTCAAGGTCAAGGTATTTTAACTTGGCCTAATGGAGACAAATATGAAGGAGATTTTAATCAAAGTAAAATTACTTCTGGAACATATACTTGGAAAGATAAAGAATCATTTGTGGGAGACTGTAGTATTATAAACAATCTTTCTAATACACAAGTTTTCAAAATAAAAAATAAACCCACCGTAAGCTCTGATTATTTAAGAGACTTAGTATTAATAACTCCTATGAGTTCTGACATATTTAAAGCAATTGAACAAAGAAAAAAATTAGGTTCACAGGTAACTGAAATTATTGATGTAAAAAACATGATTAAAGATAAAAGATTATCTCTTGAACAAATTGGTGAAGAGAAATTTAGCAGTAATATATTTAAATCGCTTATGATTGAGTCCGAGAAAATTATAGAAGCATGCTTAAAAAACAAGCACTTGCCAAATGAGATGTTATCTGATGTATTCATGTCTGAAAAAGCATCATTTGAGCAAAAATTATCAATTGCTTCAAATGAAAGCATAACAAATAATACTTTTTTTGATATAATTAATGATAATAGTAGTTATTTATCTTCGAGATTAAGAAAAGCAGCTGCTCTAAACAATAGCTGTCCTGAAGATGTAACCAAAAAGTTGTTGAAAGATGAATATCGTTGGGTTCGTGAAGCAGCAGCTTCTCATGGTAATATTAAAAATAAAGATATATCGAAAATATTAACAAATCTTAAAAAAGAACCAAAAGATCGATATTTATTAAATGGGTTATTAATTAATCCAAACTGTAGCCAGGATAATATTACAATACTTAAAAAGCTGTTAGAGGATGAAAAACAATATCCGAGAGAGTTTAACGAATATAAAATTGGGTTTGACTGTAATACTTATCCATCAGAACAATGTGCTGGAACGGTACATTATGATAATATGGCTGATTGCATTATAGATTATGAAGGAAGTTGGAGTGATTATATATGGGATAATGATTGGTATAGTTTCGATGATATTTACCACTCTTATGGAATGAATTGTCCTGCAACTCATGTTGAATACCCAAACCATGAAATGGCAGATATAACAATTGAACCTAGCCATGATCCTGATGAAGATGACTTTTCTATTTATGATTATGACTATATGGTTTGTGAAACTAAATCATATGAAAAAGGTTATGGTTGGAATGATTGGAATAGATATGTGATTGAATTGGAATATGAACTGATTCCAGAAGCTATAGAACCATCTTTTGATGGAGGCGTTTGCAATGATTATAGTTATCAATCAGATAATCTTGATGGCACCCGTGAAGAAGGTTATTTTGAAAGCACAGATGATTATAGTACAACTGGCAAAGGAACAGAGTTTGATATCAATACTGATCCTGAAGATATTATTTCAGAAATGGAAGTAAATAAAAAAGTTCCTCCAATTAGAGATGAAGTAATGGAATGGCTTCAGTTAAATTATAAAACTGAATGATAGAGATAGATTGCATAGATTGAGATGTTGATAGATAAAGCAAAAACGTACAAACGCGCAGTTGCTAGACGCTATCTTCCTGTTTCCTCTGAAGAGATTGTTTCAAAAGTAAGAGAAGCAGACAAATATTATTTATCAACAAAATTTGATGGCCATTTATATATCCTTATTTATGAAGATAAAAAAGCATCCCTTGTTAATCATTTTGGTACAATTCATAATGATTTACCCTTATTAAAAAAAGCAGAAGAGTTATTGCAGAAAGCTGGTATTGCTAAGGCATACATTCCTGGAGAGTTATATTTGCAACAAAGTGAACGAACCTATGTGTTTGATTTGGTAGCAGCTCTTGATGATAAATCAGAAGAAATCGCCTTTGCTGCTTTTGACATACTTTCTATAGATGATCAAGAATATGATTTAAAAAATTGGGCAGAAAAACTCACAAAGCTTGATGAATTATTTCCAAAGGACGGTACAGTTC
>JAYNRW010000095.1:4359-5313 GCA_038114965.1 Flavobacteriaceae bacterium
TTCATTCAGTTGGAAATAAGGCTGTCGAAAGTCGTAAGGACATTGTTGATTTTTATAAGCAAGTAGTAGAAACAGACGGCCATGAAGGAGTAATTGTAAAATCAAGCGAGGGAATGATTTATAAAATCAAACCTCTTCATACATTCGATGCAGTTGTCGTTGGGTTTGTTGAAGGTGAAGGTCATAGAGAAGGAATGCTACGTGAAGTATTAATTGCGATGATGACAGATAAAGATACATATCAGCTTGTAGGTAAAATTGGTAATGGTTTTAGCGATCAAGAGCGTACAGATTTATTGAAGAAACTCAAGCCACTTTCAGTAGAGTCAAATTATTTTGAATCGTCAGGTGCAAAAGTCGCTTTTACTATGGTAAAACCAGAAATCGTAGTAGAATTCTCAACTTTAGATATTGTTTCTGAAAATTCGAAAGGAATTATTAAAAAAATGCGCTTAACATTTGATAAAACATATAGCGCTCTATCATCACAACCATGTATTAGTTTTATGACTTCAATTTTTAAGAGGGTGCGCGATGATAAAAAAGGGAATAATCCAGATGATGTTCGGTTTGATCAAATTACCAACCTTATAGAAATTTCAGATGGTGATTCGAGTACACAGGAAGAACAAGACCCTTCAACATTACTAGAACGAAAAGTATTCGCTAAGGAAAGTAAAGGAGCGACAATGGTTCGAAAGTTTGTCTTGTGGAAAACCAATAAAGAACAATCTGGAAACTATCCTGCTTATGTATTTCATTACACTGATTTTAGCCCTTCAAGAAAAGATATGTTGAAAGTAGACTTGAAGGCTTCAAGCAATAAAGAGCAAATCCATTTGATTTTTAATGAGTCGCTTAAAAAAAATGTTAAGAAGGGTTGGGTTGAACAACAATAAAATAAGGCTTAAATATGAAAAAAATTAAGATTAATTCATATCATGGAGCTGGTTG
>JAYNRW010000096.1:0-5310 GCA_038114965.1 Flavobacteriaceae bacterium
ATTATAGATTATATTCATTTAGCTTAAAACCATATTTTATATTATATCAATACCATGTTTTTATTTATTATAATACTTATGAATCACAAAAGAGTAGTATTACATAAAATTAAATAGATTCATTATATAAGGAACATTCGTATTTAAATAATATTTAATTAAAAATTAAATGAAAACCAATTACAATAACAAAATACCGAACGATTTTTTTAATAATGTTTTAAAAATATCAACAAGTACAATTATCTCAGCATT
Organism: Flavobacteriaceae bacterium; assembly: GCA_038114965.1. Lineage (GTDB taxonomy): Bacteria > Bacteroidota > Bacteroidia > Flavobacteriales > Flavobacteriaceae > Eutrophosalina. The sequence continues at coordinate 256 of JAYNRW010000096.1, forward strand.
GGTAGTTGCTATTACACTTCCAATAATTACTAAAATATTTTCTGCCTCCATACTTGGGAAATATCAATTACTTATATCTATAATCAATATTTTTGGAGTCATTTCCTGCTTTAAGTACGAAATGGCAATTGTAATTCCTGAAAAAGATGACATTGCTAGCAGAGTGCTAATATTATGCTTGCTGGCACTCTCATCATTTTGCCTAATATTATTGCTTATATTTTATTTTACTAGTGGTGTTTTACTTAAAGCACTCAACGCGGAAAATTTGAATGATACATTTTGGGTTATACCAATCGGAGTACTCTTCTTTGGACTCTTTGAAATTGTCAAATATAGTCTTCTAAGAAAAAAACTTTTTAATCATTTTTCAAAAGCTAGAGTATATCAAGTTCTATCTACTCAATCACTTATGATAATTTTTGGCCTAATAAAGCCTTCGTTTATATCATTATTTTTAGCATTCATTTCAGGTCATCTCATTTCAACAATGGTATTTCTAAAAAAATCATTAATGAAAATAAAACCAAGTAAAAATATTCAAATTTTTAGAGTCGCTAAAAAATTCAAAAAATTTCCTTTTTTTAATACACCAATGGTTTTTGCAAATACATTATCAAACGAGCTTCCAGTTTTTTTCTTAGCGTCATATTTTTCATCCGAAACGTTAGGATATTTTTTGTTAGCAAATAGACTAATTGTTATTCCTATGAATTTAATAGGAACAGCGATAAATAAAGTTTACTTCCAAAAAGCCTCAGAGACTTTTAACAAGAACAAAAAAGATCTTTTTGAATTATATTTGAATACAACAAAAAAATTGATTCTTTTAGGCATACCACCACTTTTCGTGTTTTATTTTTTATCTGATTTCATCGTTGATTTAATCTTTGGTGATAATTGGGTAGTTACAGGTCAAATGATGAAGATTATTTCAGTTACTGCTTTTTTTAAATTTATTACTTCACCAATTGGAACAAGTCTCACAATAATAAATAAACAAGACTTTGCATTCTATTTAACATTTCTATCTTTAGTGCTAAGATTTTTTATTATGCTAAATTTCCATAATTCAATTTCATCTTTGTTTTGGGCATTCACTATATCATCCGCAATTTATTACATTGTTTACCATATTTTTGTGTTTAGACTATTATCAGAAATATCGAAGGATAATGAGTAAATGAATGACAAAAAAAAATACTCTAGTGATTGGATTAATAAACTAGAAAGCAAAGAACATTGGTTATCTTATTGGCATCAAATAAAATTAATGTTAGAAAGCTTAGAACCACATGATTCCGTAATTGAGCTGGGTATAGGATCAGGATTCACATCAAACTATCTCCGATCAAAAAATATTGATGTTCTCACAGTAGACATTGATAAAAATAAATCACCGGATATAGTCTCTGATGCAATAAGTTTTAAACCCAATAAAAATTATGACCACTTTTGTGCATTTGAAGTGTTTGAACATATGAAATTTGAAGAAATGGAAAATGTCTTAAACAATATAAAGTCTAAAATCGATAAAAACATTTTTATAAGCGTTCCCATCTATAAAAAAACCCCAATAAACATTGAATTAAAATTCAAATCCTATTGGAAGTCAATAACTGTTAAAACTCCTAAAACTAGTATAATTGACCCCCACCATCACTGGGAATTGAATTATAAAGATATAACAGAGGAAAGACTAATAAGTGTTTTTGAACATCATAATTTTAAACTAAAAAATAAAAGTTCTTTTTTTAGATGGCGCTATTTCCATTTCAATAAAACTGATTAGATATTAGAGCTTAATTTGAACTACTTTAGTGAATCATATTTTTTAAAAATTAAAAATTCAATATTTCGACCTCTCAACTATATACTAGGCCCTTTGCAAAATAATTTTCTTCATAAAGAAGATTTAAAATACCTTGACTTATACCCTCCTGTTTTTATAATAGGCCCGCCTAGATCAGGCACTACAGTCTTATATCAGTTACTTTGTAAACACACTAATTTTTCATACATAAATAATTTTATAGGTCATTGGTATCGTATCCCCATATTAGCTGCAAAAGCTTACACTACACTTTTTAAAAGCGAAATTGAATTAGAATTAAATTCGAATTTTGGAAAATCAAAAAATCACTACGGCCCAAATGAATTTGGAGAGTTCTGGTACAAATATTATTCGAAAACCCACTCTTTTAAAAATCAAAATAAAAAATCTGCTTATAAATTAAAGATGGAAATAGCTGCAATAACAAAAATTTTTAAAAAACCAATACTTCTAAAAAATGTAGTAAATAGTATGCGTATAGAATCATTGAGCAATATATTTAATAATTCTACTTTCATTGTTATTGGAAGAGATAAACTTGATAATGCCCAATCAATTCTTAATGCCAGAATATCATTGCATAACGATAAAAATCACCAATGGTCAGTGATAACCCCATCAATGAGAAATAACCCAAGTTTGCCTTTTTACAAAGATATAATCAGTCAATTAGATGATATACAGTTAAATATAGAATCTTCCTTTAAGCGCATAGGAAATGATAAATTTATATTCATTGAATATGAGGATTTATGCAATGACACACCCAAAATTATAAAATCTATATTGCAAAAACTAAATTCTAGAGGTTTAAACCTCAATGAGAAAGGTCAAATCCCAAGACAACTGAATTTTTCAACAGGAATTAAAGTATCAGAGCCAGATTATGAACTTTTGAGAGAAGAAATTAGAAAAAATGAAAAATCTTGATAAAATAAAAACATTCATTTCAGAATCTGAACAAGGAACAATATTTACAACACCCGAATGGCTAGAAGCCGTGGCCCCAGGAAAATGGGATTATATAACTAACGAATCAGCAGGATCAATAAAAGCATGTATGCCTATTATTTTAAATGAAAAATTAGGACTGACAATTTGCAACATGCCACCATTCACACAATCCTTAGGTATTATGTATCCTGCATATGAGGGCAAATATGCAGAAGTTTTAACTAGAAAAATGAATGCTTTATCTGAATTAATTTCAGTAATACCTAAAAACTCATATTTTAGGCAAAGACTACACCCTTCTATAACCAATTGGTTACCATTTTATTGGCGAGAATACAATCAATCAACTAGATATACATACATAATTAAAGATCTTGCCAATCATGATAAAATTTGGAAAAGTTTTCGTTCCAATATAAGACAGGAGATAAGAAAAGCTTCAAAAACTATAAAGATATTTGAAGAAGATGATTTCGAATCTCTGAGTTTTTGCATCGACAGCACATTCGCTAGACAAAGAAATAAAAATTTTGATTTTTCTACTTTAAAAAATATTTTTGATAGTTGTAAAAAATTAAAAAATGGGAAAATATTTTTAGCAAAAAATGAAAACGGAATATGTGGTGCTATATATTTAGTTTGGGATAAAAAATCTGCCTATTATATAGCAGGAGGAAGCCCAATAGATGTGAGAACAACTGGAGCTATGCCGCTGCTTTTATGGGAGGCAATAAAATTCTCATCTAAAGTTACAAAACATTTTAATTTTGAAGGGTCAATGATAAAGCCGATCGAGAGATTTTTTAGAGCATTTGGTGGAGAGCAAGTCCCATATTTTGAAATCACTAAAATAAATTCAAAGATTATAAGCTTTGCGAAAAATTTCAAAAGTTAAAATCAATTTAACATCCTAATATCACCAAGATAGATAATTATTCTTTACCAAAACATCTGGTGTCACACACCCTATTTTTGATTCATAAATAAATTCTACAACTTTTTTATACTCTTTGATAAATGCCCCATATTTATAATCTGTAAAGTAATTATTATGCCACAGCAAAGAAATATCACAATTTTTTGGATTTTGTTCATACATGTTTATGATCCTATCCCCTATGCCATCTACTTCAACATCCATATATTTATGAAACGTACGATCCATTAAATGCAAAGGGGTTTCAATAAAATCATAGGGACTCTCATTTTTTACATCAAACGGCTGAAATGATTTTCCATAAGAGTTCCGAAAACCACATTCCTCGGCAAATCCTAAACTAGAATCAAAATTTAATGAAGAATTTGATATCTCTATATAATGCTTATGAGGGAGGAATTTCAAATAATGATATCTATTATATTTATTTTCAAATTTACCTTTTTTTAATTCTTCATCGATACTCATATCAAAAGACGATTTATGAAGACCATTAACATTACTAGATTCATCTACTAGCTTGATCTCATCTTCTACATCAGATATGTTATAATCAGCATTTTCTATACCACTTTTACTCTTCCCTTTATTGACTATCCAAAAAAAGGTAGACTTTATATCATACATATCATTTATTTTCACAATTTTGTCAATATTTTTCCAATGATAATCTTTAGAAATTTCTGCTAAAATAATATTTAGCATTGTTCCTATCTTCATTTTTTTTAATGCCCAAAACCCATCTTCAAAAAAGGATCCATATAATCTATCTATATCATGGGATATAAAGAATACACTATCATTTTTATTACCATTTATTGAATGCTCATCACAAAAATTATTGATTAAAGTTTCCACTAAATTTTCATTGATATTGTTAAACCTATATTGGTATGAAGAAGAATATTTAAATCTTCCCAAATCATCTAGATCTTTTTTCTCAACATTAAATTCTTGTAATGAGTTAATCATATAAAAAATGGAAGCAATCTTATCTACATTATCATTTTTATCAGTAACATTTGGTGAAGTCAAGAAAACCTCATTATGCTTTAGCGATGCACTCCCATCTTTGATAGAATCAAAAAAATCATAAGCTAGAGCCTCAGATTTAATGTTTTTATGATCCCAGATAATTTCTGCTTCTGCAGAACTATTTTTAATATTAAATATAACATTACGATTTTTTTCTATTATTTTTAAAACATAAATAATTGGATGGTAATAAGAAGTATTTTTTCTTATATATACATTCATAGAAAAGATCGTTATTAAAGATTAATTAGATTTAATGAAACAAACATATTAATTGCTCTACTCCCATTCAATA
>JAYNRW010000097.1:0-1321 GCA_038114965.1 Flavobacteriaceae bacterium
CGTACTCTGGAGCAACACACATCATCACATTAGTATGATATATTGGGAGTCTCTTGTCGCCCACAGACTGAAATGAATTAAAAATTACAGGGTTAAATTCAAAGTCTTCACAAAATTCAATAAATAAATCTTCATTAGATCTATTAGAAATTGAACAATATGCAATTCTATTTTCACGATCTAATATCATACTTCCGGTGCCCTCTAAAAATTTATTTTCGGACTCAGCGCTAGAATAATCGACTATGTTGGAAATGGTAAAGCCTTCGCTTTCTAAAAACTCTAAAACTTCTGGTCTTCTCTCCAACCTTCTGTTTTTAGCGTACATCGGAAACAAACCTACATCTCCATTTTGATGAAAGGAAACCCAATTATTTGGAAAAATTGAATCTGGTGTATAATCGTTTTCATCGTCCTGAAATACATGAACAGAAATACCATTTTGTTTTAAATTCTTAACCATATTATCAAACTCCTTTTGGGCAGTCTCATTTGGATTTTTTAAAATTGAATCTTTATTCTGGTAATGGTTATCGCCTGCAGTCTCTTCATTATAGCTAAAATTAATCGGCCTTATCATTAATATAGAATTTGTAGCTTGATCCATGTTTATTCTCTTATCAAAGGTAAAGTTGAGCATCTTAACAGTCCACCCTGCTTAGAAATTTCTTTGTAATTTATTTCTTCAACTACAATGTTAAAGCTTCTTAACCAAGAATTTAACCTGGTAAAAGATTTTTCACTTACTACAATATTAGTATCAATCGAAAAGAAATTACAATTCATTTCACTCATTTCACTTAAAGAAATTTCTAAAATATTTTCCTCTCCAAAATAATCTACTAGCCATTTGTACTGTTCTCTTTTCAAAAATGCTTCAGGACAAGCCACTAACTTACCATCACCCACCGGCTGTAAACAACAATCCAAATGCAATGCGTTTTTTGTTGGTTCCAAATCAGATTTAATCAGGTCAAATGCAATTATTTTTTTTTCAGTAAATTTTTCTTTTAAAAATTTAATGGCCTTATAATTTGTCCTAGCAGTTTTAAAATTAGAATAATCGTCTCGATCATAGGTGCCGATAAAAATATAATCATTATAAATATAAAATAAAACAACTATAGCTAAAAAGAAACCTAGTAAATAATTTTTCAGCATATATCTTGAAATTCTATTCATACTAAAGTCTTACCTTGATTTACTCGCATACAAGTAATAAGCAATAAAAATAAAAAAGGTGTGGGTAATAAATGTAGATATCAGTAGAGATGTTTCTGTATTAAATGATTGTGACATTATATTCACTAGAACGATATAG
>JAYNRW010000097.1:1331-4802 GCA_038114965.1 Flavobacteriaceae bacterium
AATTTGTCCTAGCAGTTTTAAAATTAGAATAATCATCTCCATCATATGTGCCAATAAAAATATAATCATTATGAAGAATTACATCACCTCCCTCTACATGACAATCTTCTGGCAATTCAATTATTTTATTTTTTGGGATTAAATCAATGACATTATTAACCGCAAGAATTTCATTTGACCTGTCTGGTAATATATTTGAAATAATGAAAGAGTCATCGATAACAAAAGCAATATCCCTAGAAAAAATCTGATTATAATTATTAATAGTTTCTGGTCTTCTGATATCAACTTTATATTTTAATAAAACTTGTTCAAACTGATTCATTTCATTAATCATATCGATTTCAGTTGGGTACGTATTATTTAAAACATTTTGTCTGCTCTTAGGGTCGTAACATTCTTCTAATTTAGGAGTTGAACCGTTACTTTTTGCAGTGCCTAATACTACTGTTAAAAGCCTTGATGTTTCATTATTTACATTAAGCTTCAGCATTTAAAATAAATATGTAAATAAATTATTTTTTGGATTTAAATTTTCTTGCGGCAGGACCAGTGTAAAGTTGCCTTGGTCTACCTATAGGCTCATTCATTAATCTCATTTCTCTCCATTGCGCAATCCATCCCGGCAATCTACCTAGAACAAACATTACGGTATACATGTCAGAGGGAATTCCCATAGCTCTGTAAATAACACCAGAATAAAAATCTACATTGGGAAATAGTTTTCTGTCAATAAAATATTTGTCTTTCAATGCATTTTCCTCTAATTCTCCATCTATGTGTAGTAGAGGATCATCAATACCTACAGACTTTAATAATTTATGGGCTGCATCTTTGATAATTCTTGCTCTGGGATCATAATTTTTATAAACTCTATGACCAAAACCCATTAAACGAAATGGATCGTTTTTATCCTTAGCTTTTCTTATATACTTTTTTGTGTTACCACCATCTTCTTGAATGGACTTAAGCATCTCCAAAACTGCTTGATTCGCTCCACCATGTAACGGGCCCCATAATGCTGAAATACCTGCAGAAATTGAGGGGAATAATCCTGCATGTGAAGAACCAACTATTCTAACAGTAGAAGTTGAACAGTTTTGCTCATGATCAGCATGTAATATTAGTAACTTGTTAAATACATTTATAAGATTTTTATCTGGACGATATTCATCATTAGGCTTTTTAAATAGTAAATGTAAAATCATATCGGTATAATCCAGATTCCTAATTTTCATAGAGTACTGAAGCGGTAAACCGTTTTTCTTTCTGTATGACCAGCCAACCAATATTGGTATTTTACCTAAGACCTTTACTATTGTATTGTACATACCCTCCTTGCTTCTATCATAATCAAGGGAAACATCGTCTGGGTTGAATGCTGTTAAAGCACTAGTCAAACTTGAAAGTACACCCATTGGGTGTGCTGAGCTTGGAAAAGCATCAACAATTTTTTTTACATCATCATTAACAATACTGTTATCAACTATGTCATCATGAAATTTATCTAACTCTGTTTTTGTAGGCAATTCACCAAAAATAAGAAGATAAGCTACCTCCAAAAAAGAAGCTTTATTTGCTAATTCATCTAAATCATATCCTCTGTATCTTAAAATACCTTTTTCTCCGTCAAGGTAAGTTATCTTACTTTCACAAGAGGCAGTATTTTTAAATCCACGGTCAATAGTAGTTGCACCTGATGCACCTCTCAATGTTTTTATATCAATACACACATCATCCTCTACTCCTCTGTATACTGGGAACTCGTAGCTTTCACCATCAATATTTATAGTTGCTTTGTCAGACACGAAAAATAGTTTGAAGTTGTTTTTAACTTTTGCAAAATTACGAAATATCTTGCAAAAATTAAAGTTATAAGCTAAGAGATTTGATTAATAACTAAAGGTTAATTTTAAATGCTTTAGTTTGGGGAAAAGTAGCAGTGTCAGCCAATTCTTCCTCTATTCTTAATAGCTGATTATATTTTGCGATTCTATCAGACCTAGAAATTGAACCAGTCTTAATCTGGCCACAACTTAAAGCTACCGATAAGTCAGCTATTGTATTGTCTTCAGTTTCACCTGATCTATGTGACATCACTGTTGTGTATCCAGCTTCATGAGCCATGTTTACTGCGTCAATTGTCTCAGTCAAGGAACCGATCTGATTAACTTTAATCAAGATTGAGTTTGCTATATTTTCATCAATTCCCCTTTTTAATCTTTTTGTGTTTGTTACAAATAAATCATCCCCTACAAGCTGAACATTTTTACCTATCAATTTTGTCAAATATTTACAACCGTCCCAATCATTATCATCCATTCCATCCTCAATTGAAATTATTGGATATTTTTTTGAAAGTTCAGCCAAATAATCTGCTTGTTGCCTACTATTTCTTAACTCTCCTTTTGAACCTTCAAAAATTCTATAATCATAAAAACCATCTTTATAAAACTCAGCAGATGCACAATCTAATGCAATCATAATATCTTCTCCAAATTTATACCCTGAGTCTGTTACAGCTTTCTGAATTGTTTCAAGAGCATCTTCTGTACCATTCAGTTTGGGAGCGAAACCACCTTCATCACCAACACTAGTGCTTAACCCTCTTGAATTTAATACTTTTTTTAAGGAGTGAAATATCTCACTACCCATTTTCATGGCATGAGAAAAACTTTCAGCTGAAACAGGCATAATCATAAATTCTTGAAACGCTATTGGTGCATCGCTGTGAGATCCTCCATTGATTATATTCATCATTGGGACAGGCAATACATTAGATTTTGGACCTAAATATTTAAAAAGAGAGATGTTTTTTTCTTTGGCAGCTGCTTTAGCCATCGCAAGTGATATTCCTAAAATAGCATTAGCTCCTAATTTTGATTTATTATCAGTACCATCCATTTTTATCATCAAATGATCATTTGAAATTTGATCAAAGACAGACCTACCAACTAATTCCTTAGAAATTATATTATTAATATTTGATACTGCATTTAAAACCCCCTTTCCGTGATAATCACTACCTCCATCTCGTAGCTCAACGGCTTCATGCTCACCAGTAGAAGCTCCAGATGGAACTGCAGCTCTTCCGGTTATTAAATTTTCAGTTATTACATCAACCTCAACAGTGGGATTACCCCTAGAATCAAATATTTGCCTAGCGATAATATCTTTTATTTTAGCCATCTATCTATTTTGTTTTTGAAATATTTTCTATGAACTGATCAAATAAATAAGAAGCATCGTGAGGACCAGGACTTGCTTCAGGATGATATTGAACAGAAAAACAATTTTTACTATTCATTTCAATTCCAGCAACCGTATCATCATTTAAATGGATATGTGTTATCCTAATATCTTTATGAGCTTCCGTTTCTTCTCTATTAATGGCAAAGCCATGATTTTGAGATGTAATCTCACCCTTTCCTGTAATTAGATTTTTAACATGATGATTAATTCCACGATGTC
>JAYNRW010000097.1:4812-5284 GCA_038114965.1 Flavobacteriaceae bacterium
ACCTAAGCATATACCAAAAAGAGGAAAATTATTTTCAATAACTTCCTTTGCAACGTTTTGTGCACTTTTCAATGGCTCAGGATCACCGGGACCGTTTGAGATAAAATATGCATCAGGATTCCACGATTTCATTTCATTAAAAGAAGTATCATACGGGAAAACCTTTATGTAACAATCTCTTTTGGCAAGATTTCTTAATATATTTTTTTTAATACCTAACTCCAAAGCAGCAATTTTATACTTCGCGTTTTCCTCACCATAAAAATAAGGTTGTTTAGTTGATACTTTTGAAGCCAACTCTAAACCATCCATACTTGGAATTTTTGCGAGTTGTTTTTTTAAATCATCAATATTACCAATTTCAGTGGAAATTACAGCATTCATTGCACCATTGTCCCTTATATATGAAACAAGTGCCCTAGTATCAACATCAGAAATAGCTAATAAATTATTTTTTTCAAAGAAATTATAC
>JAYNRW010000098.1:0-2756 GCA_038114965.1 Flavobacteriaceae bacterium
AATTTAACTAGAATTAACTAGGTATGGTAAAATTTGAAAGTTAGCAGATAATTTGTGAAAATTATGAAATAATCATATCTGAAAAATTTATAATTATTTAGTTTAAAACTTAAAATATTAGTATTTTTTGAAATTAATTATTGCTATATATATAATAGTCATAACATTACATTTCTAACAACTAAAAAAACTGATAAAAATGGATTTTTCTAACCTAGATTTTGTGGTTTTTGCTTTATATGCAATCTTGATTCTTTCAATCGGATTATATGTCTCAAGACAAAAAGAAGGAAAAAACAAAAGTGCCGAAGATTATTTTTTGGCAGGCAAATCTTTACCTTGGTGGGCAATTGGCGCCTCTTTAATAGCTGCAAATATTTCAGCAGAACAGTTTATAGGAATGTCAGGTTCGGGTTTTGCTTTAGGATTAGCTATTGCATCATATGAATGGATGGCTGCAATAACATTGTTAGTTGTAGGTAAATATTTTCTTCCAATTTTTATTGAAAAAGGTCTTTACACAATTCCAGAGTTTATTGAGAAAAGGTTTAGCTCAAATCTTAAAACAATTTTAGCTGTATTTTGGATTGCATTATTTGTTTTCGTAAATCTAACAACGGTACTTTTTTTAGGTGGTAAAGCACTCGACACAATTTTAGGTAGTGGTGATGGAAATATATTGTTAAATAGTATCGTTGGTCTTGCATTATTTGCAGCTGCTTACTCACTTTGGGGTGGTTTAGCCGCTGTTGCATGGACAGATGTAGTTCAAGTTATTTTATTGATTATCGGTGGGCTTTTAATGACCTACTTTGCTCTTTCAAATGTTACAGATAGTGGTAATTTTATAGATGGACTAGTCCATGTATATAATACTGCTCCCGAACGTTTTTCTATGATTTTATCAAAAGGAGAAATCATAACACCTAACGGTAGAGATGCTTGGTGGGATTTACCAGGATTAGCTGTTTTAATTGGAGGGATGTGGGTTGCAAATCTTTATTATTGGGGTTTCAATCAATATATAATTCAAAGAACACTAGCAGCAAAAAGTTTGAAAGAAGGACAAAAAGGAATTGCATTTGCTGCTTTTCTAAAATTAATAATACCTGTAATTGTTGTTTTACCAGGTATTATTGCATATGTAATGAATGTTGATCCAGCAACTGGGTCCTTAAATATGGACCTTCTTGGAAGTGAAGGTTTCTTAGGAACCTCTGGAAATATAGCTAATGATAATGCAGCTCCTTGGCTAATTAAAAACTATATTCCAGTAGGTCTTAAAGGATTGATTTTGGCAGCATTAGCTGCTGCAATTGTATCATCTTTGGCTTCTATGGTAAACTCAACTTCAACAATTTTTACTATGGATATTTATAAATCATTGATAAATAAGAAAGCTAATGATGTAAAAATGGTTCAAGTGGGAAGATTGACTGGATTAATCGCTTTAATAATTGCAACATTAATAGCACCAAAACTCGGAAGTTTAGGTCAGGTTTTCCAATTCATTCAAGAGTATACTGGAGTTGTTAGCCCGGGAATTCTTGCAGTATTTCTAATGGGTCTTTTCTATAAAAAAGCAACAAATAATGCATCTATATGGGGTGTTATTTCATCAATTCCGATTGCAATGTATTTTAAAGTTGCACCTAATGAATGGAGTGATTCTATATTTTTTGTGAATCTACCTTTCATGCATCAAATGATGCTAACATGTCTTGGAACTTTATTAGTAATCTATGTTATTAGCAACTTAGAAAATAAAGGTGATGATCCAAAGGGGATTACATTATCTAAAAAGCTTTTTGAAACGGATAAAACATTTAATGTTGCTGCATTTTCTGTTATGCTTATAACTGCATTACTTTATGCTTTATTTTGGTAAAAACTATGAAAAACTATATTCTTTTAATAATTCTTTTATTTCTTAATTCCTGTACCGACAATATTAATGATAAGCCCAATATTGTATGGATAACAACTGAGGATAATTCCATACACTATATGAATTTGTACACTAAAGGTGGAGCTGATATGCCAACTATAAATAGTTTAGCTGAGGATGGTGTAGTATTCAATAATGCATTTTCTAATGCACCAGTTTGCTCAGTGGCAAGAACTACATTAATTACTGGTGTTTATGCACCAAGTATTGGCACGCAATATCACAGAAAAATGCAGAAAGTAAAATTACCTACTGACATTAATCCATTACCTGTATATCTCAAGAAAAATGGTTATTATACAACCAATAATTCTAAAGAAGATTACAATTTTGTAAAAGAAGGTAAAATATGGAATGAGTCTTCAAATAAAGCCAGTTATAAAAACAGAAATGAAGGTCAACCTTTTTTTCATGTTCAAAATTTTCATAATACTCATGAGGGTAAACTTCATTTTAATAAGAAACAATTAGAAGAAGGATTAAAAAGTAATGAATTAGATAGCATTATCCCGTTTCCTTATCATCCAGACACTCCAACATTTAGATATACTCAATCATTACTTCACTCACATCATCGTGATGTAGATAAACTAATTGGAGAGTTTATTGACGATTTAGAATCGCAGGGGTTACTTGAAAATACATTCATTTTTTATTTTGGTGATCACGGTGGAGTTTTGCCGAGAAGCAAAGGCTATATTTATGAAAGTGGTCTGCACGTACCAATGGTTGTTAGAATTCCAGATAATTACAAAAAATTATCTCCATTTAAAAAAAGCTCCAGAACATCGGCATTTGTTGATTTTGT
>JAYNRW010000098.1:2856-5064 GCA_038114965.1 Flavobacteriaceae bacterium
AACTTTTACAGATACAAAATGCTTGCCTACAAAGAATGGTATAATTTGTTTAATGAAGGTAAATTAAACGATAAACAAAGTCAATTTTTCGAGCCCAAAATACCTGAACATCTATACAATATTGAGCTTGATCCTCATGAAGTGAATAATTTGGCTAACTCAGATGAACATCAGGAAATATTAATTGAACTTCGAAAAACTTTAAATGATCATCTTATATCCTCGAATGATTTAAGTTTCTTACCAGAACCCTACTTTCTTGAAAATGGTATATCTAACGTAACTGCTTTTAGTCAAAAAAATAAAGATCAAATTAAAAAGCTTTTAACTGTTTCGAATTTAGCTTTATCCAATTTTGATGAAGTATCAAATGAAATTGAAAAAATATTAGATGATGAAAATCCATGGGTTAGATATTGGGGATTAATTGTTTGCTCAAGCTTTGGTGAAAAGGCAATGAATTTTTCAGAAAAAATTGATTTCATTTTCCAAAATGATTCAGAAAATTTAGTAAAAATGAGAGCTGTCGAATTTATGTTGTTAAATAATATTAATGTAAGCGAATCTAAAATAAACTCTCTTTTAAAGAGTGCAAAATCAGAATCTGAGGCTAACCTCATGTTAAACACATTAGCTCTTGTAAAAACTCAAAATCCTAATTTTAAATTAAATCTAAAAAAAGAGGTTTTTTCAGAAAATTGGATACCACCTAAAAGAGAAGAAAATGCTCTTGTAAATAGAAGAATGAATTACCTTACTAATAATGAGTAGTTCTTTTATTAAAAATCTCATTTATTTACTTTTTTCAACTTTTTTTATTTTATCATGCAATAAAGAAAGTGTAGAAAAACCTAATATAATTTTAATTGTTGCTGATGATTTAGGTTGGACTGATTTATCTTATATGGGTTCCAAATATTATGAAACACCTAATATTGATAACCTTTCTGAAAGTGGTGTTACATTTTTCAATGGATATGCATCTTCAGCGAACTGCGCTCCTAGTAGAGCATCTATGATGACAGGAAAATATCATCCAAGTCATGGTATATATACGGTGAGTCCGTCTGCTAGAGGATTGGATATTACTCGAAAAATTATTCCAACAAAAAATACTGAAAATTTAGATTTAGATTTTTTTACGATGGCTGAGATGCTCAAAAGTGAAGGTTATATCAACGGCCATATTGGAAAATGGCATTTGGGTCATGAAGGGTATTATCCAAAAGATCAAGGATTTGATATTAATATTGGTGGATGGGAGTCTGGAAGTCCAAAAGGTGGATATTTCTCACCTTATACTAATCCTAACTTAGAAAGTGGTCCAAAAGGTGAATATCTTACAGATAGGTTGACTAATGAAGCAATAAATTTTATTGATGAAAATAAAGAGAAAAGATTCTTTTTACACCTATCTTATCACTCAGTTCACACTCCAATACAGTCAAAAAAAGAATATTCCAATTATTTTAAAAATAAATCTTCAGATGAAAACCATAATAGACCAGATTACGCTGGAATGATACGTTCATTAGATGAAAACATTGGAAAAGTTTTAGCTAAAATTGAAGAATTAGATTTAGAAGAAAATACTCTAATTATTTTTACTTCCGATAATGGAGGAATAAGAGCTATATCTAATCAATTTCCATTAAAGGCTGGAAAAGGTTCTTACTATGAAGGAGGAATTAGAGTTCCATTAATTTTTTCATGGAAAGGAAAATTAGAAGCAGGTAAAAAATCATTTGAAAGAGTTAGTAATATTGATTTTTACCCAACAATCAAAAAAATAATAGGTTACAAAAATAAAAACTTGAAACTTGATGGTTTAGATTTAAATCCAATCTTTAATGGAAAAAAATTAAAAGACAGATCGTTATTTTTTCATTTCCCTGTCTATTTAGAAGCATATAATGTTCAAAAAGATGATGGTAAAGACCCTTTATTTAGAACTAGACCAGGTTCTGTTATAATTAAAGGAGACTGGAAACTTCATCATTATTTTGAAGACAATGAATTAGAACTATACAATCTTTCTAAAGATGTCAGTGAGTCTAAAGATCTAAGTAAGATAAATGAAGAAATAACAAATAAACTTTATAATGATTTAGAAAATTGGAGATCAGACAAAAATGCGCCAATTCCAACAGAAACAAACCCAAAATACAATCAAAAATTTGTTGATAGCCTAATTATTTTAATTAATCA
>JAYNRW010000099.1:0-5041 GCA_038114965.1 Flavobacteriaceae bacterium
AGCCAGAGCCAGAACCTGAACCAGAACCTGAACCAGAACCTGAGCCAGAGCCAGAGCCAGAACCTGAACCAGAACCAGAGCCAGAGCCAGAGCCAGAGCCAGAACCTGAACCAGAACCTGAGCCTAAAGAAAAGGAAGGTTTTTTTAAGAGGTTATTGAAAAAAACCAATAAAAAAAGTTTAGATAAAAGCTTAGAAAAAACAAGTAATTCGTTTTTTGATAAAATTAAGAAAGCTGTAGTAGGTAAAACAAAGGTTGATGTAGAAGTTTTAGATGAATTGGAAGAAATTCTTATTACTTCTGATGTTGGAGTAAAAACTACAATAAAAATAATTGATGCTATTGAATCAAGAGTTGCAAAGGAGAAATACACTAATCCTCAAGAGTTAGATTTAATTTTAAAAGAAGAAATTGGAAATATCATTTTTGATGAAAAAAATGATGATTTTGATATTGATGATAAACCATATGTAATTTTAGTTGTTGGTGTTAATGGTGTAGGAAAAACAACATCTATTGGTAAACTTGCTGCTTTTTTCAAATCCCAGGGATTGTCTGTAATGATTGGAGCAGCTGATACTTTTAGAGCTGCAGCTATAGAGCAATTGGAAGAATGGGCAACTCGTGCTGGAGTTGAGATAGTAAAACAACAAATGGGTAGTGATCCAGCTTCAGTTTCTTATGATACATTGAATTCTGCAATAAAAAAAAATAAAGATGTTGTAATAATAGATACTGCAGGTAGATTACATAATAAGATTAATCTGATGAATGAATTGTCTAAGATTAGTCGAGTTTTACAAAAACTCAATATTAATGCACCTCATGAAATTTTATTAGTTTTAGATGGTTCTACTGGTCAAAATGCTTATGAACAAGCAAAACAATTCTCTGAAGCTACTAAAGTAACATCTATGATGGTCACAAAATTAGATGGTACAGCAAAAGGTGGAGTGGTAATTGGAATTTCAGATCAATTAAGTATTCCAATAAAATTTATTGGAACTGGCGAATCAATTGAAGATTTAGAATTATTTGATAAGAAAGATTTTGTTGAATCCTTCTTTCAAAATAAAATTTTATGAGAGCAAGATCTTCAAAAAAAAATAAAATCAATGTAGTTACATTAGGTTGTTCAAAAAATTTATATGATTCTGAAATACTTATTTCTCAACTTAAGGCAAATAACAAAAATGTTGTTCATGAAGAAGATGGAAATATAATTGTTATTAATACCTGTGGTTTTATTGATAATGCAAAACAAGAGTCTATTGATACTATCTTACACTATTCTGAATTAAAAAAGAAAGGTAAGATTGATCGATTGTATGTAACTGGATGTTTAAGTGAAAGGTATAAAGATGACTTAATAAAAGAAATTCCCGATGTTGATCATTTTTTTGGAACTTCAGACTTACCTCACTTATTAAAATATTTAAGGGCTGACTATAAAAAAGAATTACTAGGTGAAAGATTTCTTTCAACCCCAAAAAATTATGCATATTTAAAAATTTCAGAGGGATGTAATAGAAAATGTTCATTTTGTGCAATTCCATTAATGAGAGGGAAGCATATGTCTAGACCAATAGATGAAATTATACAAGAAGCAAAACATATGGCGTCGCAAGGTATTAAAGAGTTGATCCTAATTGCTCAGGAATTAACTTATTACGGGATTGATATTTACAAAGAAAGAGCACTTTCTAAACTGCTTAAAAAATTGTGTAGAGTAGAAGGTATTGAATGGATTAGATTGCATTATGCCTATCCTTCAGGTTTCCCTGATGAAATTATTGATGTTATAAAAAGTGAGAAAAAAATTTGTAATTATTTAGATATTCCTCTTCAACATATTTCAGATAAGATTTTGAAATCAATGCGAAGAGGAGCTGGAAAAAATAAAATAAATAATTTGATAACAAAAATTAGAAAAAAAATTCCAGGTATTGCCCTTAGAACAACTTTGATTGTTGGATACCCAGGAGAAAAAATAGAAGATTTTGAGGAGTTATGTGAATGGGTAAAGCAAACCAAGTTTGATAGATTAGGTTGTTTTACTTATAGTCCCGAAGAAAATACACAAGCTTACAGTCTTGAGGATGATGTTTCAGATGAAGATAAAAAGTTAAGGCAAAATACTATTATGAAAATCCAATCAGAAATTTCAAGTAGCCTTAATAAAGAAAAGATAGGTAAAATAATTAAGTGTATAATTGACAGATTCGAAGATGGATATTATATTGGTAGAACTGAGTTTGACTCACCTGATGTTGATAACAATGTTTTGATAAAATCTCAATCTGGACACTTAAGGATAGGTGAATTTTACGATGTAAAAGTCAATGATTCAACAGAATATGATTTAATTGCTGAAATTGTATGAAAAGAAATATATCAGTTGAAATGAATACTTCTGGTCATTTACCAGATATCACCTATGATTATGTCCAAGACAAAAAACTTAAAAAATTTTATGGAAGATCTTTTAAAATTGAAAATTTTAAGAATCAAATTTTTGATAAACATAATTTTTCTGATGAAAAAAGAAAAATTTTGGTAGAAGTTCTTAAAGATCAAAATAAAAATTTTCAGCATATTAATGCATATAATGAGATTGATTCATTACTAAAAAAGAATAGCTATACAGTAACTACTGGTCATCAACTTTCCCTTTTCACTGGGCCATTATTTTTTATTTACAAGATAATTCAAGTAATAAAGATTTGTGATGAACTAAAAGATAATTACAGTAAATATAATTTTATTCCTATTTTTTGGATGGCATCAGAAGATCATGATTTTGAAGAAATAAGAAGTTTTAATTTATATGAAAAAACATTTTTATATGACTACAACTATAAAAACTTTTGCACAGGAAAAATTAAAACTTTACAAATGTCTTCAATTTATAAGGAATTAAAAATTTTATTTAAAGGTAAACCCAATGAAAAAGCTTTGTTAGATCTTTTTAATAAATCATATAGAAAAGAAAAAAATTTCTCTGATGCAACTAGATCATTAGTTTATGAATTATTCAAGGATTATAATATTTTAGTTCTCAATCCAGATGATCATAGACTAAAGCTAAGTTTTAAAGAAATAGCATTAGATGAGTTAAAAAATTTCTCTACACATAAAATTGTAAATAATACAATTAAAAAAATTAAAAATTCTTATGACAAAAAAGTTAAAATTCAGGTCAATCCTAGAATTTTAAATTTATTTTATTTATCAAAATCAAAAAGGTATAGAATTGAATTTAAAGAAGGTGAGTATGTTTTAATCGGAAAAAACATAACATTTAAAAAGGATGAATTTATTAATCATATTGAATCCAACCCTAACAATATCTCACCAAACGTTATTTTGAGACCTTTGTATCAAGAATCTATACTTCCAAATTTAGCATATGTTGGAGGTGGTTCCGAAATATCATATTGGCTTGAATTAAATGATTTATTCAAATTTTACTCATTGCCTTTTCCAATTCTTGTTGTAAGAAAATCATTGTTATTAATTAATAAAAGAGATTTTGAGAAAATAGATAATTTGAACTTAAAAATTCAAGACTTTTTTTTAAAAAAGGATCAACTTATTAGAAAGTTTCTTAAATCAAGCGATGAATATAATTTTAGCATAAAAAATATATTACATAGTTATACTAAAAATATTGATGAATTAAAAAAAGAACTTTCTTCAATAGATAATTCATTAGCTTCAGTTTTGGAAGCTTTAAAAACAAGACATGAAAAAGATTTTAATTCTTTAGAAAAGAAAGTGATTAAAGCTATCAAATTAAAAAACTCACAAAAATTGAAATCAATTGATAAAATTTTTGAAAAGATATTCGTTAATGGTACTCCACAAGAAAGATTTCTAAATTTTTCTCATTTTTACGCTGTATACGGCCATGAATTTATTGATTTTATATTTAATATTATTGAACCATTTGACTTAAGATTGCAAGTCTGTGAAATTTAATTTTATTTATCATTTTTAATGATGTATTTTTGAAAATGCAAGAAAAGGTTCTAATTCTTGATTTCGGATCCCAGTATAATAAACTTATTGACAGAATAGTTATGGAAATTTACATATATTTTGATATATTTCCGATTAACAACAATAAGTTTAAGATCAGTGATTATAAAGCACTAATTCTATCCGGATCTCCATACTCAGTTAGGTCTGAAGATTCATTGAAAATTAATATAGATAAGATAAGAGGAGTTTTACCTGTTCTCGGAATCTGTTACGGTGCTCAGTTACTAGCTCATAACAGTGGGGGTGTGGTAAAAGCATCAAAGACTAGAGAATATGGCAGAGCTAATCTTCAGTCTATTGATAATACAAATAATCTCTTCTCTAATATTCAAAACTCTTCTCAGGTTTGGATGAGTCATGCGGATACAATTTTTAAGTTACCTCCTTCCACAAAGAGAATAGCAAGTACCAAAGATGTTGAAAATGCAGCATTTCAATTTATAGATGAAAATACTTTTGGAATTCAATTTCATCCTGAGGTGTATCACAGTTCTGACGGAAAGACATTATTAAAAAATTTTTTGGTTGATATAGCTAATATTAACCCAAATTGGACCGCTAGTTCATTTGTTGACAAAACAATACATGAGCTCAAAAATATAATCGGAGATGAAAGTGTTGTTCTAGGTTTATCTGGTGGGGTAGACTCTTCAGTTGCAGCCGTATTATTAAACAAAGCTATTGGAAATAATTTGTACTGTGTTTTTATTGATAATGGTTTACTGCGAAAAAATGAATTTGATTCTGTTTTAAAGCAATATGAAGGTATGGGTTTAAACGTGAAGGGGGTAGATGCGAAAGATAAATTTTATTTAGCCCTAAAAAACATTGATGACCCTGAAAAAAAGAGAAAAGTAATTGGAAAAGTTTTTGTTGATGTTTTTGATGAAGAATCAAAAAAAATTAACAATGTAAAGTGGCTTGGTCAAGGGACAATTTATCCTGATGTTATTGAGTCAATCTCTGTTAAAGGTCCTTCAGCTACAATTAAATCACA
>JAYNRW010000100.1:0-4924 GCA_038114965.1 Flavobacteriaceae bacterium
AGTTTTTGCCAATCCTTGCACCCTCTAAAATTGTTACATTAGATCCAATCCATGTACCTTCACCAATTACAACATTTTTATCAATTGTTGAAAAAGGTTCAATAACAACAGTTTTTGCAATTTTAGCATCAGGATGTACATATGAAAGGGGTTGATTCATTATTTATTTTTCTATAATTTTTGCTTTCATTTCAGCTTCAGTTGTGAGTTCTCCATTTACATATGCTCTAGCAATCATGTGACTAATTCCTCTTCTGATTGGAGAAAGTAGCTCTAATTTAAAGATTAATACATCACCAGGCACAACAGTTCGCTTAAATTTTGCATTTTCTATTCTAGCAAAAAATGTTAAATATTTCTCAGGATCTGGAAATGTGCTTAAAACCAAAACTCCACCTACTTGAGCCATAGCTTCAATTTGTAGAACACCAGGCATTACTGGTCTTCCTGGAAAATGACCTTTAAAATATGGTTCATCAGGAGATACATATTTTAAGCCGGTTATTGAATTTTCACTTATTTCAAGAATTTTATCCACAAATAAAAATGGAGGTCTGTGAGGTAATATATTCATAATATCATCCGCATCCATAATAGCTTCTTTGTCATAAATACTTTTTTGTTTTTTTAAAGTATCTTCAATTTCTATAATTGAACTAATTTTTTTCGCAAAATTTGTATTTGTTTTATGACCCGGTTTCTTCGCAATGACATTTCCTCTAATCCTTTTACCAATTAAAGCTAAATCACCCATAACATCTAATAATTTATGTCGTGCAGCTTCATTGGGATAATGTAAATTCAAATTATCCAAAATTCCATTAGATTTTACTGAAATTTTATCTTTATTAAAGGCTTTTTTAAGTTTATCCATAGTATCATCTGATATTTTTTTATCAACATAGACAATAGCATTATTTAAATCACCACCTTTAATTAAATTGTTTTCAAGTAACATCTCTATTTCGTGAAGAAAACTAAAAGTTCTAGCATTAGCGAAATTTTCTTTAAACTCATTTAATTCATTTAAAGTTGCATTCTGCGTACCTAAGATTTTAGTATCATAATCAACCATAGTTGTTATTTGATATTTATCTGATGGGATGACTGTTATTTCACTACCGGAATCTTCATCAACATAGGAAATAACATCTTTAACGATATATTCAGACCTGATTTTATCTAACACTTTAATTCCTGCATTTTCTAATGCTTCAACAAAAAACTTTGAAGAACCATCCATAATTGGTGGTTCCTCACCATTAATTTCAATGTGAACATTATCAATTTCAAGACCAACTAGAGCAGCTAAAACATGCTCAACGGTTTTTAATTTTACACCATCTTTTTCCAATGTAGTTCCTCTTTGAGTATCCACAACAAATTTTGCAAGTGCCTCTATTTCAGGTTTATTTTTTAAATCAATTCTTTTAAAAATATAACCTGAATCAGCCGGAGCTGGCATAAACGTTAGTTTTACTTGGTTTCCTGTATGAATACCAACACCTTCAAGAGATATTGATTTTTTAATGGTTGTTTGTTTATTCGACATTCTTTTTCATCAATTTATGTATGAATTTCATTACGGAAGGTAAATTTTTGAAATGAACATATGATTTATTGTAATCCATGTAATTAATTGCAGGATAACCCATTATGACAGAGTCTGATTTTATATTCTTTAAAACCCCTGATTTAGCTTGCATTTGGACTCTGTCACCTATCTTGAGATGACCTGCTATTCCAGCTTGTCCACCGATTAAACAATTATCACCTATAATTGTAGAACCGGCTACACCAACTTGAGCAGCAAGGCAGGTGTTTCTCCCAATTATAACGTTGTGAGCAATTTGAACAAGATTGTCCAGTTTAGCTCCAGATTTTATAAGAGTTGAGCCTAAAGTTGCTCTATCAATTGTACAGTTAGAACCAATTTCAACATCATCTTGAATAATAACATTTCCATTATGAACAACTTTTAATGTATTTCCTTTGGAATCAAAATTAAAACCAAAACCATCTGAACCTATTACAGTTCCTGAGTGAATAATACAATTATTACCAATAGCTGTGTTTCTATAAATTTTAACACCAGGGTATATAATACAATTATTTCCGATTTTTACATTCTCACCAATATAAACCTGTGATTGTATCTTTACATTATCACCAATAGTTACACCTTCCTCAGCAACTGAAAAATTTCCAAAAAACAAATTCTCACCATAATTAACTGACTTATGCATTGATGAGTTAGGATCAATACCTGTTTTTGAAATATTTTGATTATTAAAATGATCTAACAATAAAGAAAATGCGATATTCGGATCGTCAACCCTTATTAAAGTTGGCTTTACAGGTTCCTTAAGTTCTAAATCTTTATTAACAATAACAATAGAAGCTTTCGACTTGTAGATGTATTCGTTGTATTTAGGATTTCCCAAAAAAGATAATGATTTATAATCTCCACTCTCAATTTTTGAAAGTTTTGTAATTGTAGATTCTTTATCACCATCAACTACTCCACCAACTAAATCTGCAACCTCTTGGGCTTTTAATTTCATCAAGGCAAAAATATAAAAATTAATTTATTTTTTATGAGGAAAACCTTTCCTTTGTAATAATTAATATTTTAGATGGAAATATCATATAAACTTGAAGAAATTAATAAAGCCTGTGAATTTATTTTAAATAATTCCTTGTATAAATTAATTTTATTTGAAGGTGATTTAGGACTGGGCAAGACAACATTAATTAAAAATCTATGTCAGTTTTTAGGTTCAAGTGATAATATATCAAGTCCAACATTTCCAATTTTAAATATATATCAAGGTGAAAAAGATGAAGAAATTTTTCATGCTGATCTTTACAGAGTTGATAATTTGTCTGATTTAAATGAGCTTGGTTTTATAGAAATTTTGGACAATGATAGTTGGATATTTGTTGAATGGCCCAACAAATTCAAAAATATTTTTAAAAAAAACTATACTTTATTACAATTGAAGGAAATTTCCAATAATGAAAGAAAAATAAAAATTATCAATCATGAATTTTAAAAAAAGATTATCATATTATTTTTTTGGGTTATTAATTGGAGGAGTAATTGTATATTTTATTACATCTCAAAAAAAAACTGAATTTAATTACTTTCCGTCTGATAGAGTTATTGGTGATATTAAAAAGAAGGAATGGTTTTTTGATAAATCATTCAATGATATAAATATGAATGATGTAATAAATAACATCAATGTTAACTTTTCAAAAAGCAAAATTGGAATCGATAGTTGTAATTCCTATTATTTAGAAAATAAAAACTTTCATTTCATTGCAAAAAACTGCACAAAAAAGGTTTATTTTTCAGAATTTACTTCTTCTAATTAATTCCGAATTAATTAAATCAAGTTCTCTATTTGATTGACCTTCAATTGAAGAATTTTCTTGTGCTCTTCTAATTAAATAAGGCATAAGATTTTCTACAGGGCCAAATGGAAGAATTTTAGCAACATTATATCCTTTTTTTGCTAAATTATATGATATATTATCACCCATTCCATACAATTGACCAAACCATACCTTTTCATTATCATTTGACAATGAAAACTTATTCATTTTATCAATTACTTTCAAATTAGAATTTTCATTATGACTTGCAACAAAAAAATCAATCATATCCAAATTATCAAACATAAGGTCAATACAATTATCAAAGTTTTGATCAGTCTCTGTTTTAGTTTTGCAAATTGGAGATTTATAGCCTTCTTTAAGTGCTAAATCTCTTTCTTTTTCCATGTAAGCACCCCTGACAAGCTTAAATCCAAATTTAAATTTAGAATTTTTGTATTTTTCAATTAATGATTTGATAAATGGTATTCTATCCCAGCGATACAATTGTATTGTATTATAGACTATTACATTTACAATATTAAACTTCTTCATCATTTCCAGTGCTAGGGTATCAATAGCAAATTGCACCTCATATTCTTCAGCATCAATCAATATTTTGACATTAGATTTTTTAGCATATCCACAAATGTTATCAAATCTATTTATAACTCTACCCCACTCCTCTTTTTCTATTGCATTTAATTTGATTTTTGATGATACTTTTTTAAAAAGCTCATATCTGCCTAAACTTGTTGGTTTAAAAACAGCAAAAGGAATTGAATCATTGTTTTTAGTTAAATCAATAATTTCAATTTTCTTATTATAAGCTCTCTGAAAATCCTCTTCTTTTTCAAGTGCTTCAACTGAATAATCAAGTATAGAATTAACTCCCAAACTTTTCATTTCAGAAATAGTCTTATTACATTCATCATAATTAATTCCTCCACAAAAATGATTGTAAATAGTTCCTTTAAGTGCCCATTTAATTGGGATTTTGAACTTTAGAAGAAATAATGTTGATTTAGTTAGTATTGAGACAAGAATTTTTTTGGTAATTACAATAAACAAAATCTTTGCATTGTATAGATTAATTTTAGACTTTAACTTAAATGCAGTTTCAGTATCATTAAAAATATTCTTGCTCATTTTTTTCTAATATATGTTGTTTTTTTGAAATATCTTTGAAAAATTAAATAACAAAATTGAAGCCAATTAACTCACATAATTACAGTATTTATTTTAAAAAAAGTGGATATGATAAACTTAATGAATTGATATTAAAAAATAAGTATTCAAAGATCTTTGTTTTAGTTGATGAAAACACAGAAGTAAATTGTTTAAATATTTTTAAATCTCAATTTATAAATCAATTCACTTTGATTATAATTGATTCAGGTGAGAAAAATAAAAATTTAGCTACTTGTACTAAAGTTTGGAATTTTTTAAATAAAAATAATGC
The DNA here is from genome assembly GCA_038114965.1 of Flavobacteriaceae bacterium. GTDB lineage: Bacteria > Bacteroidota > Bacteroidia > Flavobacteriales > Flavobacteriaceae > Eutrophosalina. The sequence continues at coordinate 4,844 of JAYNRW010000100.1, forward strand.
TGACAGAAAATCAATATTAATTAACCTTGGAGGAGGAGTTATTACAGACATGGGTGGCTTTATTGCTAGTACATACAAAAG
>JAYNRW010000101.1:0-4857 GCA_038114965.1 Flavobacteriaceae bacterium
AACGAACGTTTAATCTTTCGGTTTTTAACTTTCCATTATTTTTATAATAATCAATATTCTTTTTTGAAACACTGACCATTGCATAAATATTAATTTTAAGTGCATTGCTTTGCTGCAAACTGTCAATTAAATTTATTGTACCTATTCCTAAGCCAGCATCAGAAACAGTTGTTAGTCCATTTTCAAAACAAATTTTCTCAGCGTTCTGTAAAGCAGTAGTTTTCTCAATTAAGTTTTTATCAGGAAGAATATTATCAATCAATCTCATCGGACTATCAATTAAAACACCACTAGGTTTATTTGATTTTAAAATTACTGTCCCTCCTTGAAGTTTAGTTTTATTTGTGATTTCAGCTTTTTCCAAAGCATAATCGTTAACTATGTATGCATGACCATCAACTCTTTCCAGTACTACAATCTTCTCCTTAAAAAACTTATTTAATAATCTATTATCTGGAAAATCTTTTATTTTCCAGTCGTTTTGATCCCAACCTCTTCCTCTAAGAATTGAGGGGTTATTTTTTTCATTATATGCTATTAGTCTATCTACAATTTCTTCAAATGATTTTGTCTCTCTTAAATCAACTACCAGTTGATCTTCACCAAGTCCATAAAAATGACAATGTGAATCAATTAAACCAGGTAAAATAGTTTTTCCTTCGGCATTTAGTATTTCTTCTGAATTGTAGAATTTATCTAAATTTTGTTTACTCACCTCAACTATTTTTCCATCTTTAATAGCCATTGATTTCATAACGCTAAATTCATTATCAATTGTGTATATGTTAGCATTAGTTACGACTAAATCAACATTTTTTGTACACGATGAAACCAGTAGAACTATTAGTAATATTTTTTTCATAATTCGTTTATTTTTTTAAATATTTTATCATTTTCCCACCCTCTATATTGAAGATAATCAAAAACCTTTTTTTTTCTATTTAACTTTTCCAGGTTCTTGTGTTTTGAACTTATATATTCAAATAAATCATCAAATTTTTTCTCATAATCTTTATTATCAATTTCTTTTAATCCAAGTTCAATATTTTTTTCAGATATATTTCTTTTTTTTAATTCAAGTTTAATTCTATTCTTCCCCCAATTTTTAAAATTAAATTTTCCCCTCGTAAATGTTTTAGCAAATCTAGTCTCATTTAAATAATCTTCTTTAATTAAATCAGATATAATACTATTAATTTCCTCATGTTTTGGATAATAGGTTTTAATTTTTCTTAAAACTTCAGAATGAGACCTTTCTTGATATGAGCAATAGTACTGCATTTTCATCTTTAGTTCATTATAGGATAATTTCGTTTTCATTTCAAATAAGTTAAAAAAAAAAGCGGCATAAGCCGCTTTTTTAGTAATTATTAATTTTTCCTTTAGCATTAAAAAATCTGTAGTGCAAATACGTATATGAATCTCGTGGAATTATTTTTACCCACTTTCTATGATTAAATAACCATTTCATCCGAATTGATAAAAATCCTTTTGTCAGGTAAGCAGCAATGAAAGGATGAACATGCAACCTTAGTTTGCTATTTGTAACATTAGGATTATTTAAGATTTTTTCTAAAGAATTCTGAATCTTATCTAAAATAACTATTGGTGCTTCTATTTTCCCTATTCCATTAGGGTTATCTTCTTTTGTCCTGATATTCATTTCAGGTCGCACTCTTTGTCTAGTCATTTGAATTAAACCTATTTTACTAGGAGGAAGAATTTTGTGTTTAGCTTTATCAGATTCCATAACAGTTTTAAAATGATCAAAAAGTTTTCTTCTATTTACTGAATTAACCATATCAATGAAATCAACAACTATGATTCCACCCATATCTCTGAGTCTTAACTGTCTAGCAATTTCAGTAGCAGCAATTAAATTTACTTCTAGCGCTGTTTCTTCTTGATTATTGCTTTTGTTGGATCTGTTTCCACTATTAACATCAATTACGTGTAAAGCTTCGGTATGTTCAATAATAAGATAAGCTCCTTTACTCATGGAAACAGTTCTTCCAAAAGCAGTTTTAATTTGACGTTCAATATTGAAGTGTTCAAAAATTGGAGTATCAGATTTGTAGTACTTTACAATCGATTTCTTCTTTGGAGCAATTTGTTCTATATAGTCTTTTACTTCGTAACATAGACTTTTATTGTTAGAATACACACCAGTAAAATCATCATCAAAAAGATCTCTTAAAATTGAAGAAGATCTATTTAATTCGTTAAGAATTCTAGATGGTGTTTTTGCTCCTTTGATTTTTTTACAAAGATTTACCCACTGTTTATTAAGATTTTGTAAATCTTTCTTTAATTCAGCTATTTTTTTACCCTGTGCTACTGTTCTAACAATTACTCCAAAACCTTTAGGTTTGAATTCCTCAATCAAGGCTTTTAGTCTTTTTCTTTCTTCTTTACTCTTTATTTTTTGAGAAACAGATACTCTGTTAGAAAAAGGAACTAATACCACAAATCTACCCGCAAATGATAATTCCGAGCTTATTCTGGGACCTTTAGTTGAGATAGGTTCTTTTATGATTTGAACAATCAATGTCTGATTTGCAGAAAGCACATCTTCTATTGAACCTTGTTTATCAATTTCTTTTTCAAAATTGAATTTTTCAAGTGAGAAGTTTCTAATTTTTCCTTCTCTTACAAGTTTTGTGTATTTAAGTAGAGTTTTTACTCTTGGACCTAAATCATGATAGTGAAGAAAGGCATCTTTTTCATACCCAACATTAAGAAATGCTGCGTTAAGTCCTGTAATTGTTTTCTTTATATTGGCAATAAATATATCTCCAACATTAAACTTATTATTATCTTTTTCTTTATGTAGTTCAATAAGTTTTCCGTCATGTAGGAGAGCAAAATCAACCGCTGAATTAATTGATCGAATAATTATTTCCTTATTCACAATTAATTGTTTTAAGTTATACTTTATTTTTTCCGGTGAATCTCATTATAAATGAGATTCTATGTCAATGAACTTATGAAAATTGAAGAAACTATTTCTTCTTATGTCTGTTGGCTCTACTTCTCTTTTTTCTCTTATGAGTAGCAACCTTATGTCTTTTTCTCTTTTTTCCGCTTGGCATAAAAATTATTTAATTATTGTTTTTAACATCATCAACAAAAACCTTTGCAGGCTTAAAAGCAGGAACTGAGTGAGCAGGAATTCTGATTGTAGTATTTTTTAAAATATTTCTACCAGTCTTTTCAGCTCGTTGTTTAACTATGAAACTTCCAAAACCTCTTAAGTAAACATTTTCACCTTCACTTAAAGAGTTTTTAACTTCTTCCATAAAATTTTCAACGGTTGCCAATACTTCATTTTTTTCTAAACCTAAATTTGTTGAAATTTTAGTTACTAATTCTGCTTTAGTCATTTTTTATGATTTGTTTTAATATTAGGTTGCCAAATATATAAATTTATATTCTAAAAAATTATTAATATCATTCTTAATTTAATTTAACTTTATCATATTGTCAGTCAATAATTTTACAGAAAAACTAATTAATTGGTATAATGTCAATAAGAGAGATTTGCCTTGGAGATCAAGTCGTGACCCTTATCTAATTTGGGTTTCAGAGATCATTCTACAACAAACACAAATTAAACAAGGATTACCATATTATGAAAAATTTATAAAAGTTTTTCCAACAGTTAATGATTTAGCTAATAGCTCATCTGACAAATTAATGAATATATGGCAAGGGCTTGGATATTACAGTAGAGCTCAAAACATGCATAAAACTGCCAAAATTGTAGTTGATACATATGCAGGAAAATTTCCAAGAAAGTACGATGAATTAATTATGCTCCCTGGTATAGGAGATTATACAGCTTCTGCTATTAGCTCCATTTGCAATAATGAATACAATATTGTAGTCGACGGTAATGTTATAAGATTATTTAGCAGGATTTTCAACTTAACCAGTCCTAATAGTAGCTCATCAATAAAAAAGGATATTAAAAAAATTGCTCAAAAATTAATTTTCAATTCAATACCAGGTGATTTCAATCAAGCAATGATGGATTACGGTTCTATTGTATGTTCTCCAAAAAAGTACAATTGTAAAAGTTGTATTTTTTCTAATGATTGTTATGCTTATCAAAACAATATAGTTGATGATTTGCCACTTAAGAAAAAACCATTGAGAATTAAAAGTAGATTTTTTAATTACTTAGTTGGAATTTCAAAAAATAAAAAGGTTAAAATTCTTAAAAGAACCAAAAATGATATTTGGCAGAACCTTTATGAATTCCCTCTTGTTGAAACCTCAAAAATCATTAATCTTAAAAGATCAAATAATGCTTTTAGTGAAATAGAATATTTTAATAAAGAAAAATTAATCAAAGAGGTTGAAATTAAACACAAACTTTCACATCAAATTCTTTACATAAAGTTCTGGTTATTTTATTCTGATTATGAGGACCAAGATTTTAAAGAAATCAGTAATCTAGGCTCTTATGCATTTCCCAAACCATTATTTAAGTTTATTTCACATATTCAATAGTTATCTTTATTATATTTGATATATGAGCGGTTCTTTAAATAAAGTAATGTTAATTGGTAATCTTGGAGATGATATAAAAATGCATCATTTTGAAGATGGTGGATGTATCGGAAGATTTCCATTAGCAACCAATGAAAATTATGTTAACAAGCAAACAGGTGAAAAGGTTACTAATACAGAATGGCACAATATTGTCATTAGAAATAAAGCGGCTGAAATATGTAATAAATACCTAAAAAAGGGTGATAAAGTCTATTTAGAGGGTAAATTAAAAACAAGAAAATGGCAAGCTGAGGATGGTCAACAAAGATATTCAACAGAAGTTCATGTAAATGAGTTTAA
>JAYNRW010000102.1:0-4830 GCA_038114965.1 Flavobacteriaceae bacterium
GAAAAAGAAATTAATTACAGGGATATTTCTGAGATTCCTCATCCTTTTGTAATTGAAAGTTTAGAGTTATTTAAAAACTTAAAGCTAAAAGAGAAAAAGAAAATATATTTTATCCACTTAAATCATACTAATCCATTACTTCACTCTGATTCAGATGAATATAAAAATCTGATTTCTAAAGGATACAATGTAGCAAATGAGGGTCTTGAGCTAAAGCTTTAAACTTCGCAAACCATATCCTCTCCACAGCATTGAGGAGATTTAATTTTCCCTAAACAACTTGGGCATTTACTAATTTGGACGCTAGACCCGTCGTCTAAAACTAAATGATCATTAACAAGTGGAGTGTCGCATTTTCCGCAAGTTGCGTTTACTGACATTCCACATTTGTCACATTCATAAGTATGCATATTATTGGTATTAAATTTGTTTCTATTAAATATATGAAGAAAATCTTTATAATATTTTTTGCATTATTTGTTAATCAACTATTTTCTCAAAAAATCTATTCTGTTGATTACTCTTATCAAGCAGATTTCAAAGTTTTTGTTGTAGAATACCCATATCAAGCGGACTTGAAAATTTACAGAGTCGACTATGATTATAAAGCAAAAGGTAATTCAGGATTATGGTTTTTTGTTAAAAATCAATATCAAGCAGATAAAAAGATTTTTTACACTGATTACGAATATCAATCCGATTTAAAGATTTACTTTGTAAAATATAATTATCAAGCTGGGTGGAACAAAAGTTCAAAAAAACATCTGCTATACTAGAATCTCTTACCAATTCCAAAGCCACCTCGAATGGACGCTTCAGGGCGTAATGAGGTTACATCTCTTCCTGGCATTGACTCACCTTCGTTATTAGTCAAATATCTTCCAACACCAAAATTTATCTCAAAAGTCCAACTCTTTTTATTAACCCACTTTTGACCTATACCGGCACCTAAAGCAATGTTAAAACTCTTTTCTTCTTCAACAGTCCAGTAGTCAATGCCTGGTTGATCTGGATTAGGATTAAAATTATAATACTCTACATCATATCTCATGGATGAAAACTTTGAAAAAACTTCAGCAAAAAATCCTGCACCACCAAAATCTCTTTTATTAAAAAAATAGAATCTGTAAAAGGGTGTTATTGAAAATAAGTCAGCCCAATTAACAGATGAATTATCATCTGATAAATTTATATAAACACTCGCTCCGTAAGATGAGTAAGGATCTTTAATTTTTTCATATGTTATGTCAAAAGATGTATTGGCAATTAGGTCTAATAAATCAACTTTTAATTCATTAGAGCCTAACTCATTGAAAAGTTCATTTATTTGATTATCATTTTTTACAACTTCAACTTCTTGTACAGTTTGTGCGTTTATATAAATCGTATCGCTTAAAAAAAGCAGAAAGAATTTTTTCATAAGTATATTTATTCTAAACAGTATTCCTGCCCAACACTAAAAGACTCGTATGTTTCTTTTGTAACTTCAGCCTGACCTCCCCCTTCACTATTGTTGTTATTACTATTTCCTCTTGTTAGGGTAAAAAAATACTTTCCATCTCTTTCATATTTATCTACTATATCACCACAATCATTTGAGTCACATGAAATAAAAATTAAAAAAAAGAGCAAAATAATTTTTTTCATTTCGCTAATCTACACAATATTCATCACCTATATCAAATGCATCATATGTTTCTTTTGTAACTTCAGCATCTCCAAGAATATCATCTGACTCACTGTCTCCACCAAATGCTTTCATTGCAAAAAAATATTCTCCATTTGATATGTACTTTCGAACTATTTTTCCACAACTTTTATCTTGGCCACAAGAAAAAATGAATAATAAAATAAGACTAAGGAAAAGACTATTGGCTTTCATTTATAAAAGTTTAAATTTAAATAATATTTGCTTTTGTTTTGACCAACTTCCAAGATATCAATAAAAATAATTTACATCACAAGGACTCAAAAATTTCATTTGATGTAGATAATCACCATTATTATGTGGATGAAAATAAAATTACTTTTTCAGTTAGTGAACTGATAAATAATTACTTTCCAAAGTTTGATACTGATCATTGGTCTAAAGTAAAAGCTATTGAATTCTTGCAAGAACTAGGAGAACCTTATGATGATGATGATATTGAACAAAAGCAAAATGAAATTGTAGATGAATGGGAAGTAAAAAGAAATGAAGCATCTGAAAAGGGATTGATTCTTCATGAAACAATTGAGAAGTTTTATAATCAAGAAAAAATAGATTCTATTCCTCATGAGTTTAATTACTTTAAAGAGTTCATTTCAAAGTATCCAAAGCTTAAACCTTACAGAACAGAGTGGAGAATTTATAATGACGAATTAAGTCTAGCAGGAACTGTTGATATGGTTTATGAAAAAGAAAATGGTGAACTTTTTATTTTTGACTGGAAAAGAAGTACAAGACTTGTTAATGATGCAGGCTTATTGATGCTTAGTGATTTTAAGTATGCTTTCGATGAATTATCTCATGTTGCAGATAATAGTTTTAATAAGTATGCTCTGCAACAAAATTTATATAAGTATATATTAGAGAAATGCTATGGTAAAAAAATCAGTTCTATGAATCTTTTAGTTTTACACCCAAGATATCATACATATTTTCATCTAAAGATTCCGGAAATGAAGAAAGAAACAGAATTTTTAGTTAGACAATCAATTGAAAAATCTCATTAAAATTCTTGAAATTATTCCGATTAAAACAACAACAATTATAAATGTTAGAGCAAGTTCCAATAATAAAATAGCTAAAACAATTAAGCAAACCCCTCTAATTACATTTTTAAAATTTTGAGGTAAGTATCCAAAAAAATATTTGTCAAAGAAATTCATGAGTTTTAACTAAATTACATGCTAAAGTTATGAATAACGATTTAAAAAATCATTGGGAAAACATTTATTCAAATAAAGATGAAAACGAAGTAAGCTGGTTTCAGACCGTTCCTAAAACATCGCACCAGCTAATTAAGAAATTAAATCTTGAAAGCAACGACAATATTATTGATATAGGTAGTGGAAGAAGTAGAATTTTAAAGATACTAATTGATGAGGGATTCAATAATATATCTTATTTAGATATTTCTAAAGAAGCATGTAAAAAATCAAAAATAGCTCTAGGGGATGATAAATCTAAAGTGAATTGGAATGTAGAAAATGTACTAAATTTTGAATCTAAAATCAAATATAAGTTATGGCATGATAGAGCAGTCTTTCATTTTTTCACAGATAAAAAAGATATTGAAAAATATAAAGAAGTCGCAATTAAAAATATTTCTGATGGAGGGTATTTAGCTCTTGGAACATTTTCAATTAATGGCCCAAAAAAATGTAGTGGGTTAGATGTTTCACAGTATTCGGAACAATCATTAAATGAAATTTTTAAAAGTGATTTTAATTTATTAGAGTCATTTTATATCGACCATCAAACCCCTTTTGATACAACTCAAAATTTCCTATTCTGTATTTTTAAAAAATGAAGAATATATTTTTAATTTTTCTTATCACTGTTAATATACAGTTTTCGCAAAATCAATTTGATTATACAGATTTATTTAATGCTGAAAATAATCCTGAAGTTTCATGCTACAGGATACCATCCATAATAACAGCAACTAATGGGGATTTAATTGCAGCGATTGATGAAAGAGTGCCCTCATGCGGGGATTTAAAATGGAGTAGAGATATAAATATTGTAATAAGAAAGAGTTCTGACAATGGAAAAACATGGGGAAAAATCGAAAAAATTATTGATTATCCTTTAGGACAATCTGCTTCTGATCCATCCATGATTTTAGATAAGCAAACAAATACAATTTTTTTGTTTTACAATTATATGGATCTGGATAATCAAAAAGACATTTACTATTTAAAATATATTTCATCAAATGATAATGGTAAATCATGGTCTAAGTCAGTTGATATCACAAATCAAATTTCAAAAGAAAATTGGAAAAATGATTTTAAATTTATTACATCAGGGAGAGGAATTCACACAAAAAAAGGTACACTTCTTCATTGTTTAGTTAATCTACAAAAAGGCACTCACGTATTCGGAAGTAATGATAATGGCAAAACATGGTTCATAACTGAAACCCCAACATCACCTGGTGATGAGTCTAAAATAGTTGAATTAAATGATGGAAGTTGGATGGTAAACTCCAGAGTTAATAAATTGGGATACAGATATTCACATGTCAGTAATGATGATGGAAAAACTTGGATTTCAAAAAAAGAAGAAAGTATAATTGATCCCGGATGTAATGGTAGTTTAATTCGTTATTCTCATGGCGGAAAAAATCTATTATTATTAACTAATATCAACAATAAAAAAGAGAGAAAAGAAATTGTTTTACGATACAGTATAGATGAGGGAAAATCATGGTCAAACCCAAAAATAATTTACAATGGAGAAGCAGCATATTCATCTATGACCGTCATGGAGAATGGCAACCTAGGGTTGTTCTTTGAAATGGATAATTATACAAAAAACGTCTTCACCTCAATTTCAATTAAAGACGTTTTAACTTATGAGTAAATTATCTTTTAAACAAATACTGTTATTTGGAGTTTTAATTGAAATATTAATTTTTTTAATTTTTTATTTATTAAAGGATAATATTGGAGATATATTCCGTTATTCTGCTAGATATTCAGGTAGAGTATCTTTAATTATTTATTTGTATTGTTTTCATCTTTTTTATCAATCTGTTTTAGTAAAAGGTAGTTTGAAAAGACTTAAAGAGCTGGTATATATATTTGGGGTTCTTCATTTAATTCATTTTTGTTTTTTAG
>JAYNRW010000103.1:0-1048 GCA_038114965.1 Flavobacteriaceae bacterium
AAATAAAACTTATATTTGGCGTTTGGAAAAACTACAGAACCAATATCTCTACCATCCATCACAATTGATTTATTTTGAGCGATTTCTCTCTGTAACTTCAATACATAATCTCTAATTTCTTTAATCGTTGCAACAGTACTTACATTATTAGATATTGTTGTACTTCTAATTTTACTCTCAACAAATTCATTATTAATACATATTTGAAACTTATTTTCAGCATTTTTTTTAAATGTAATTACATTATTGTTCAAACACTCAATTAACTTTTCAACTTGAACTTTTTTATCTATAATCAACTTATTTTCGATAGCTAAAAGTGTAATTGTTCTATAAATTGATCCTGAATCTATATGAATTATTGAAAAATGATCAGAGATGAGCTTTGCAAGAGTACTTTTTCCAGAAGACGATGGGCCATCAATTGTAATTATCATCTATATAAGTTTTTTACTATTAACAGCTTTACTTCTATTTAATGAAATATCAATTACTTCTTTCATGGTGTTTACATAATGAAATTTCAATCCTTTTAGATATTTACTATCAATTTCATCAACATTTTTTTTATTATCAATTGAAAGTACAATTTGTTTAATATTTGCTCTTTTAGCAGCTAAAATCTTTTCTTTTATACCACCAACAGGAAGAACTTTACCTCTTAATGTTATCTCACCAGTCATAGCAAACTTATCCTTAACTTTTCTTTGTGTTAGAAGTGAAACTAATGATGTTAACATAGTTATACCAGCACTTGGGCCATCTTTTGGGGTAGCACCTTCAGGAACATGCAGATGAAAATTATATTTTTTAAAGATTTCTGAATCAATTCCAAATTCTGATGAATTAGATTTAATAAATTCAAGTGCTATAGTAGCAGACTCTTTCATAACCTTACCTAAATTACCAGTAATTGAAAGTAAACCTTTTCCAGGTGACAATATTGATTCAATAAATAGAATTTCGCCTCCATATTGAGTCCAAGCTAAACCTGTCGTAACACCAACAACATCATTATTTTCATACAAAGCTTTAGAAATTGGAACAC
>JAYNRW010000103.1:1077-3104 GCA_038114965.1 Flavobacteriaceae bacterium
TTGAATTGTTATCTTCAACAATTTTTGTTGCAATCCATCTACATATTTTAGCAATATTTTTTTCAAGTTTTCTAACTCCTGATTCTCTTGTGTAACCCTCAATTATTAGTTTAATTAAATCAGATTGTAAATTAAATTTATGATCTAAGAGTCCATGTTCTAAAATTTGTTTCTTTAGTAAGTGTTTTTTTGCTATTTGGACTTTTTCTTCTGTACTATAACCAGAAATATTAATTATTTCCATCCTATCTAGTAATGCAGGTTGGATGGTATTTAGATTATTAGCCGTAGCAATGAACAGGACTTTAGATAAATCAAAACCTAGCTCTAAAAAATTATCATAAAATTCAGAATTTTGTTCAGGATCTAATACCTCAAGCATTGCTGATGATGGATCACCTTGAGACCCAATTGATAGTTTATCAATTTCATCAAGAATAAAAACTGGATTTGAAGTTTTAACTTTTTTAAGACTTTGAATAATCCTTCCAGGCATTGCTCCTATATATGTTTTTCTATGACCACGAATTTCTGCTTCATCTCTTAATCCTCCCAATGAAATTCTAACATATTCTCTTCCCAACGATTCGGCTATTGATTTTCCAAGTGAAGTTTTTCCAACTCCAGGTGGACCATAAAAACAAAGTATTGGAGAATTTAAATCATTTTTAAGTTTTAATACAGCTATTTGTTCTATAATTCTTCTTTTTACATCAGATAATCCGTAGTGATCTCTATCTAGAACTCTTTTTGCTCTTTTTAAGTTAAAATTATCTTCAGAAAATTCATTCCATGGTAATTCTAACACTAAATCTAAATAGTTTCTTTGAATTGAATATTCAGCAACCTGAGGATTCATTCTCTGTAATTTTTTGATTTCTTTTTCAAAATGTTTTTCAACATCGCTATTCCAATTCTTGGTTTTAGCTTTCAGTTTCATTTCCTCAATTTCTTCATCATTTGAAGAAGTTCCCAATTCTTCTTGAATTGTCTTTAATTGTTGATTTAAAAAGTATTCTCTTTGCTGTTGATCTAAGTCTGTTCTTACTTTTGATTGGATATCATTTTTTAGAGATAATTTTTGAAATTCAACATTCATGTATTTGAGACAACTGAGAGCTCTTTTTTGTAAACTATCAATCTGTAAAATTTTATACTTTTCACCTACTGAGATATTCATATTAGAGGATACAAAATTTACAAGAAAAGAATTACTGTGAATATTCTTAATAGCAAATGATGCTTCAGTAGGAATATTTGGATTATCATTAATAATCTTTAATGCTAAATCTTTGATTGAATCAATAGTTGCATTAAATTTTTTATCATCTTTTTCAGGCTTTAACTCAATTAATTCGTTAACAGAGGCTAATATGAAAGGATCTTCAGAGATAAAACTATTAATATTAAAGCGTTTTTTTCCCTGAATTATAATTGTTAAGTTACCGTCAGGCATTTGCAGAACTCTTAATATTTTAGCAACCGTACCAATATTATTTATGTCAGACTGAGTTGGGTTTGAAACACTACCGTCTTTTTGAGAAACTACACCTATTAATTTATCTCCAGAGTTTGCATTTTTAATTAATTTTACAGACTTATCTCTAGTAGCAGTAATAGGAATCACGACCCCTGGGAATAAGACTGTATTTCTTAATGGGAGAATTGGAAGGGTTTCTGGAATACTTTCCTTGGAAATAGCTTCTTCATCATCAGATGTCATTAAAGGAATTAGTTCCGATTCTTCATCAATTGGATCAAGAGAAATAGAACTTAAATCAAAAATTTTACTCATAGGATGTCAATATGTCAGTTAACTCATGTATTTTATGAATACAATTATATGAGTCAAGATTCATGCCATCAAAAAAGAACAACTATTCTTGTTTCATTTTAACTCCTCTAAGTAAATATGCACCTAAAATAAAAAGACCAGCAAAAACAAAAATTGAACTTCTAATACTTCCTGTTAACTGATCAATTACACCAGACATAAAAGTTACAAAAACAATACTAATAATCATACA
>JAYNRW010000103.1:3114-4728 GCA_038114965.1 Flavobacteriaceae bacterium
CATTTGATAGAAGCTAAAATATGAACAGGTATCTTCTGTGTCAGGAATTAATTTTGAATAAGTTGATCTAGATAATGACTGTATTCCTCCCATAACTAAACCAACAAGACCCGCAACAATATAAAATTCAAAAGAATATTTAATAAAGTAGGCACCAATACAAATCAAAAACCAAATTATATTAAAAATAATAAGTGTTTTAATATTACCAATTCTATTTGAAAGAAATGCTCCTCCAGCAGAACCAGCTATTGCTATTAACTGGATAATCAACATACTAAGAATTAATCCAAAGAGCTTTTCTCCTTCTCCCCAAATTATTTCTTGATCACCAAAATATGTTGCAATTAAAATAATAGTTTGGACAGCTGTATAATAAGTAAAAAGAGCTATTAAAAACTTTTTGATTGATTTTTCATTTTTCATCAATTTCCAAACAGTAATTAATTTGTTGAAACCCGAGAAAAAAATTGATTTTTTAAATAGTTCTTTCTTATTTACTTTATTTTTTAATGAAGGCAAATAATAAAAAGTATATTGACTAAACAAAATCCACCAGAAACCAACAGTTAAAAATGAGACCTTCATAGCTTCAACACTTCCTTGATCAGAATCTTCAAAACCAAAAGAAGCTGGAAAATTGATCATTAATAAATTAACTAATAGAAGAAATACACTTCCAACGTATCCGTAAGAATATCCTAATGCACTTGCATTATCTTGTTCCGAGGGGGAAGCAATATCAGGTAAATATGAATTATAGAAGACAAGACTTGCCCAAAATGAAAATAATGCTAAAAAGTAAAATGATAAACCTAAGTATATATTTTCTAAATCAAAAAAATATAAACCCATACATGAAAAACTACCTAGGTAAACAAACAACTTCATAAATGATTTTTTATTACCCAAAAAATCTGCTATCCCAGACATTAAAGGGACAAGAAAAGCTAGTAAAAGAAAGACTAACGAAGTAATGTGTTGAATAAGAGCTGTGTTTTTGTAATCAAACCCAAAAATTTCAATATAATCAGAATCAACAAAAAGAGTTCCATAATAAATTGGAAAAACTGCAGTCGATATAACAAGTGGATATACTGAATTTGCCCAATCATAAAAAGCCCATGCATTTAATACTTTTTTTGGCGTAGATTTTGAACTAAAAAACATTATATAAGGATAGTGTTATGAAAATAAAATTTAATTTTGCAATTGAAATATACAAAATGAAAGTTAGATTGTTTTTTAGAACATCGATAATATTTTTTTTATTTAGCTTTTCCTTATTTTCTCAACAACAATATGAGGTTGTAAAAAGTGATGCTGAATGGAAAAAACAACTTGATGAAATGTCTTATTTGGTTTTAAGAAAAGCTTATACGGAGAGACCTTACACTGGAAAATATGATAATTTTTATGAAGAAGGTACATATCATTGTGCTGGATGTAATGAAGCTTTATATAAATCTGACAGGAAGTACAATTCCTATTGCGGATGGCCAAGCTTTGACATGGAAATTGAAGGTAAATTAATTTATGATGTTGATTATAAATTAGGCTATCCTAGAACTGAAATAAAATGTAAAAAATGTGGTGGTCATTTAGGACATGTTT
>JAYNRW010000104.1:0-4717 GCA_038114965.1 Flavobacteriaceae bacterium
ATAGAACAACCTAACAAACACCATAAAGTATTTACAGATGCTTTTTTCCAAGTGTGTTTACATGTCCAATTCAAAACAATAGATTAATTAGAATGCGAATTAAGTTCATTTATTATAAAAACTGTTTCATTTTTTTTTAAAAAAATTGTAAAACTTTGATTTTAATAAATTTTATAACAAAGTTAATACAGATTTTCAATTTTATTTTTTTGAATTGATTGCCATGCTGTATTACATAATAATTTAGCAGATTTGTTCAAGTATTTAAATTTTGGATTGTTAGTCATGCCGTGATGATATCGATAATAAATTTGTTGAACAATTACAGCAATTTTAAAAAGACCGTAAACATAGTAAAAGACGATATTTTCAATTGATATTTTCATTTCTTTACTATACATATCAACCAATTCAAGTCTTGAAGGATTTCCTTTATGAATAGTTGGAGAATTAAAGCCAGCTATTAATTCAGGATGATCATTATCCATTGTCCAATAGGCTAATGATGTTCCTAAATCCATCAGGGAATCTCCTAATGTACACATTTCCCAATCTAAAATTGATGAAATTTTTTTCCAAGAATTATCTTCAAAAACAACATTATCATATTTATAATCATTGTGAATTAGTGAATTATATGACTTATTTGGAATATTATTACTAAGCCATTTTATCACCTTATCTGCTGTTGGTATTTCTTCTGTTTTTGCAGCATAAAATTGTTTTGACCAAACAGTAATTTGTCTTGATGTATATCCTTCAGGTCTTCCAAGATCAGATAAACCAATTTCTTGATAATCTACATTATGGAGACTTATAAATGATTTAAGCCATGTTTTTGAAATTGTATTAAACTCATTAGGATATATTTTTGTTTTCGAAACTACTGGTGGTGTTAAAATAATTCCTTGAACTTTTTCCATTAAATAAAATGAAGACCCAATTATTTTAATATTGTCACACATAATAAATGGACTTGGAGCAATATCATATTTTTTATCTAGAGCATTAAGAACTTTAAACTCTCTGCTCATATCATGTCCTCTTTTTACAGCTCCTTTTGGTGGCCTTCTCAAAACATATTCTTTTTGATCTGTTTTTATAAGGTAAGTTAGGTTTGAGAATCCGTTAGAGTATTGTTCTATTTTATTTATAGTTTGATTTGTGTTCAGATTTGCATTAATATAATCTTGTAGTTTTACAATGTCTATCTCTTCACCTTTACGAACTTTACCTAACATTTTGAAAATTTAATTCTTGAATAGAATTATTAAAATTTTATTTTTCTGAGTTTTCTTTGACTAAATTTCTTCCCAATTGATACATATGAACTTCATCAGGCCCATCAGCTAATCTTATTGTTCTAGCATAAGAGAAAAATGCAGCCAAAGGAGTGTCTTGACTCAACCCCATACCACCATGAGCTTGGATAGCTCTATCAATTACATCACAAGTCATTTTAGGAACTATTATTTTAATCATTGCAATCAAGTGTTTTGCTCCTTTGATTCCAAATCTGTCTATGTGATCCGCAGCTGACAATGTTAATAATCTTGCTTGTTCTATTTCACATGCTGATTTAGCAATATCTTGTCTTATACTACTAAAATCTTTTATTTTTCTTCCGAAAGCTTCTCTTTCATTAACTCTTTTACACATTAATTCAAATCCTCTTTGAGCAGCTCCGATTAATCTCATGCAATGATGTATTCTTCCAGGCCCTAATCTGCCTTGAGCAATTTCAAATCCTCTGCCTTCTCCAAGAATTAGGTTTTTTGCAGAAACTCTTACATCATTTAATTCAATTTCAGCATGTCCGTGGGGAGCATCTAAGTATCCAAAAACACTAAGTGGTCTTACCACTTTAACACCAGGAGAATCTGATGGAACAATTATCATACTTTGCTGATGATGTCGATCTTGTTCAGGGTTTGTTTTTCCCATAACTATGAACATTTTACAACTAGGGTTCATAGCCCCTGAAGACCACCATTTTTTACCATTAATAATATACTCATCTCCGTCTTTCACTATTGAAGTTTGAATATTTGTAGCATCACTTGATGCAACTGAGGGTTCTGTCATTAAAAAAGCTGATCTTATTTGTCCATCCATTAGTGGTTTTAACCATTTATCTTTTTGTTCTTCGGAACCGTATTTAGCTAAAACTTCCATATTTCCAGTATCTGGAGCTGAGCAATTAAAAATTTCTGAAGAGTACGTTACCCTTCCCATAATTTCTGCTAGTGGAGCATATTCTAAGTTTGTCAATCCTGGGCTTAGATTACCATAATCTTTTGGTAAAAATAAATTCCATAAATCAGCTTCTTTTGCTTTATTTTTCCAATTTTCTAATTCTGGATGGTGTTCCCAAAGATTTTTTTCATAAAATTTTAAGAATTCACTTTCACTTGGATAAACATGTTTATCCATAAATGAATTTAATTTCTTTTGAAGATTTAATGATTTTTTACTGTATTGAAAATCCATATTTAAAAAAACGGAGCGTTCATTAATCCGCCATCATTAATAATTGATGCACCTGTTATATATGACCCTGCATCCGATGCTAATAAAATTGCTAATCCTGCCATTTCATCAGTTGTACCAGCTCGACCTAAAGAAACACTATTCATCAATTTTTGTTCAGCTCCTTCAAATTCCAATAAGGCAGCGCTTAATTTTGTTTTGACATAACCAGGACAAATTGCATTAACTCTTATATTATATTTTCCCCACTCAATAGCTTGATTCTTGGTTAACATAATTAATGCTGCTTTGCTAATATTATAGGCTGACATAAATTTTGTTGGATGTAATCCTTCAATCGAACTTATATGTATTATACTTCCAGATTTATTCTCTTTCATTATTGGGTAAACAAGATTACTAAGATTTAGGGCAGAGTTTAAATTTATATCCATTGTTTTTTGATAGACTTCACTTGACATTTTTTGAATTGGCCCAAAATAAGGGTTAGTACCTGCATTATTTATCAAAACATCGATTCTTCCATAGTTTTCAAAGGTAAAATTTACAAGATTTTGTAAATCATCAGAATTTCCAACATGACATTCAAATGATGAAGCTGAAAGTCCTTTTGACAAGAATTCATCTCTAACAATGTCAACTGATTCTTTTTTTCTACTGCTAACTATAACATGCGCTCCAAACTCAGCAAGACCTAATGCTATAGCCTTTCCAATTCCTTTTGATGCACCAGTAACTATTGCTACTTTTTTAGTTAGATCAAATTTTTCTTTAATCATTTTAAATAATTTATTAATTAGTGATAAATTAAATTATCAGCTACAGTCACAGATTGTAAGATAGTATTATTAAATTCTTTTATCTAAATATATTATAGACAAACAAGAAGCTAACATTAATAATGATGGAGCTGTTGGAATAATAGGATCTGAAATACTAAAATGAAAATAGACTGCTGCAATCATAAATAGAGCCATTACTCCAGCAGCAGGTAAAATTAATTTTCTATACTTCAATCCAAACAATAACATTATAGCACATGAAACTTTAAAGATTCCCACAACTACCATTGTTGTTTGATTAAGCCCATAAGCCTCAAACTCTTCAATCATATTTGTTGCATCACCTCCTCGAAAAGTTGTATCAAGATTTATATTGTATGTCCATGCTGTAATTACAGTAACTGAAACTACAACAATTAATATATTCAATATAGCTTTCATTGTTTAGCTGCCGTTCTGAACAGGATCTGAATCTGGCATCATCTTATTTAATATAAAATATACTGGACAAAACTTGGTCAGCGGGCTAATTACTTGTAATGCTCCAACACCAATAACTATCCAAAGAAAATTAAAATTATTTGTAAGGTAAGATAATCCAACTCCACTTAAATAAAGTAATCCAACTATAGCATCGTGAGCTCTAATTTTAGAAATATTTTGAGATTTCATTTTTTGATTTTTAATTGTTATACTACAATTTAATAAAATAAATTAATCTAAAAAAGATATTTTGTTGATGTGAATATTATTAATTCTCTTTTTTTTATAACTAAATAACAATGTATTAATCATTGCATTTCCAAGTTTTGATGTAGTAGTTATAAATGGTAACAATTTTAGTATTGGATAAATTGGTCGCATTAAAACATAAAACAAATTATAGATTTTAGTTCTAGATTTTATTCCTTTTTCAGGTATAATTATACCTGCTCTAAACATGTACGAATCTTTGAACCCTTTTTGTAAAATATAATTCTCTGCCTTACCCTTAATTCTAGCCCATCTTATTGGTCCTTTTTCTGAAGAATCAGTTCCTTCACCTGTTACATAGTTAAAGACAGCATTTTTATTTCCTTTAAATACTAAATCTGTAATAATCTTTGTTATGTCATAAGTAGTTATTTTATAATATTCATCTGATGAACCTACTACAGAAATTCCCATACAATGGAAGCATGCATCATAACCTTTAAAATCTTTTTCATGATTAGCAAGATTTAAGAAGTTGTCACATGTGATTTCTTTTATTTTAGGATTATTTAGTTTAATTGAAGTTCTATTTATAAGTAATATTTTTTTTATTCTTTTATCTTCTAGGCATTGGATAAGAACTCCTTTACCAACCATTCCTGTACTACCTGTAATTATAACTTTCATAAATTAATTAAATATAAAAAGAGGAATTTAAAACTCTATTTTAGAAACATGATCAATTATTCTGT
>JAYNRW010000105.1:0-4501 GCA_038114965.1 Flavobacteriaceae bacterium
TATTAGAATAATTAATAAATACTTATTCATCAAACATGTGGAAAGATCTTCCTGGAAATTTAGTTCTAAAAGTTTCAATGTATCCCCTATCTTGAAGAGTTACATATACTGTTCTGCCATCATGTCCTCCAAATGCAATATTTGAAGGTTTTTTTCCTTTTAATTGGATTTCATTAATGATTTTACCCTCAGGACTTAATACAACTATGGTCCCCTTTCCATGTCTTGTAACATAAATATTTCCTTTAATATCACACCTCATTCCATCAAGTCCAAAATCATCAAATTTGTAAAATAATTTTTTGTTTGAAATATTCAATTTAGAATCTAAATCATACACCCATATACTTTTTTGTACACTTTCATTTACATACAATTTATCCTCAGTTGGACTAATTTCAACGCCATTTGTTGTTCCCATATTTTTTTCCAAAACAATAATTTTATTTTCTTCAATCTTTAGTAGATTCCCAGTTGAATTTTTCCAGCTTGGATCAGTAGCAAATAAGATATTATTTTTACTTATAGCAATATCATTTGGCTGATTTATTAATGAGTCGTGAGCAAAAACATTAATTTTTTTCGTACGAATATTAACACTTAGAATATTGTGCTGAGTATAATCTGCTAAGTACATTAACTCATTTCTGTCAAATCTTATCCCGTTAGCAACACTCCCGTTTGGTAAACTATCAATAAATAAAGAAAATTTATTTTCAGAATCTATTAATCCAATAGTTCCATTTTTTATTGGATTTACAAAGTAGAGATTTCCATTAAAATCTACAGCTGGACCTTCTAATCCTCTTGTAAATTCACCAACATAAGCTAAGTCACTTGGCATGTACAAAGTCTCTTTGCTTTGACAAGAGCTAATTAGTATTATGATAGAAAATAAAAGTGTTCTGATAAGCATAATTTTTAATTATAAATTAAAAAATTTATTTTTAATAGTAATGAAACAACTAACTAAAAATACTTTGATGTATTATTTATTGATATTGATATTATTTTCATTATCAAGTTGTGAAAACGAAAAAACCAGTCATAAACTTTTTCTTCCAGATGGATTTAAACATCAAGTTTATATTGATAGCATTGGAGAAAAACTTAGACACATGGCAGTCAGTCAAAATGGAAATCTTTATGTAAAATTTAGACGAGAAAGCAAACAGGGTATACTAGCTGGAATTAAGGACTATGATGGTGATGGAAAATATGACTCTCTTATTAAATTTGGAAAATATCATAAGCCGCAAAGAGGAAGTTATTCAACAGGGGCAAGAATACACAATGGATATCTTTATTATAGCAATCATCTTACAGTATATAGAGTTAAACTAGATAATAATCAAATTGTTCCAAAATCAGATCCAGAAATAATTGTAATTGATGATCATGAGCATGGTTCACATGAACACATAGCAAAACCTATAGCATTTGATGATGATGGTAATATATATGTCCCTTTTGGTTCACCTAATAACGCTTGTCAAGAACCAAAAAGAACTCCTCTAATTCCAGGGCAATATCCATGTCCAGATTTAATTCATCATGGAGGTATTTGGAAATTTGATGCAAATAAGACAAATCAAACACAAAATGATGGTGAGCTTTTCGCTACTGGTCTTAGAAGTATTGTAGCGATGGACTGGAATTCTTATGATAAATCCTTGTATGCAGTAGTTCATGGTAGAGATGATCTTTCAAGACTTTGGCCTAATCATTTTAACACTTGGGAAAGTGCAATTCTTCCTAGCGAAGAATTTGTCAAAATCGACGAAGGAGATGATTTTGGATGGCCATACTGTTATTATGATCAGGTAAAAAATAAAAAAGTTTTAGCTCCAGAATATGGTGGTGATGGTAATGTAATAGGAATGTGTAGTGATTTTAAAGATCCAGTAATTGGATTTCCTGGCCACTGGGCTCCAAATGATTTAGTCTTTTATGAGGGTGATACTTTTCCAGAAAGGTATAAGAATGGAGCTTTTATTGCTTTTCACGGATCAACAAATAGAATTCCATATCCTCAGTCTGGTTATTTTGTAGCATTTGTTCCTTTTAAAGACGGTGTTGCAGGAGAATTTGAAATTTTTGCTGATGGATTTGCTGCTGTGGACCCAATAGTAAATACTCGAGATGCAAAATTCAGACCTATGGGAATTAGCTTTTCACCAGATGGATCAATGTTTATTAGTGATAGTAGACATGGAAGAGTATGGAAGATTAATTACGATTTAGACAAAAATGATTTTGATTTAACCCAGCTTGAAAAAATGGAAAAAAGAAAAACGTTAAGTCACATTCGTAACCCTGACAGACTAAAAGATAGAATTGAATTGGAATCTAATGGTTTAGGACAAAATCTTTACAATAAGCATTGCGTATCTTGCCACCAAATAGATGGTCAAGGCGCCGCGGGAAGATTTCCAACTCTTGTAAGTAATTGGGTTCAGGGAGATAAGAAAGAATTAATTCAAATTGTATTAAATGGAATTGAAGGTGATTTAGAAGTTAATGGTGAAATATATAATGGTATTATGCCACATTATAACTTTTTAACGGATGATCAAATAGCTGATCTTTTAACTTATATTAGAACAAGTTTTGGAAATAATTCTTCTGAAATTACAATGGATGAAGTTGAAGAAGTGAGAAAACAAACAACAAATTTTAAACCATGAAAAAATTATTATTTACAATCTTCTCATTAATTTTTATTTACACATTTTCATATGGTCAAAACTATGACTTAGTGATAAAAAACGGTCATATCATTGATAAAAAAAATAACATTGATTTTATTGGTGACATTGGTATATCTAATGGAATTATCAAATATGTTGGAGAAGAGCTTCCCATTAACTCATCTCGCAAAATCATAAATGCAGAAAGTCTTATAGTAGTACCTGGATTAATTGATATTCATAGCCACAATTTCCATGGTACAATACCAAATAGATATTTAAGCAATAGTTTTTCTGCTCTTCCACCTGATGGATTTTCTTTTCGATCTGGCATAACCACTATAGTTGATGTTGGTGGAGCTGGTTGGAAAAATTTTGAAGTCTTTAAGGAACAGGTAATAGAAAAATCCAAGACAAGAGTTCTTGCTTTTCTAAACATCATTGGGCTTGGTATGCAAGGGGGAGAAATTGAACAAAACATCGATGATATGGATGCAATGCTTACTGCTGAAATGGTAAATAAATACCCAGAACATATAGTAGGAATTAAACTTGCTCATTTTAATGGTTACAACTGGATTCCCGTTGATAAAGTCACCAAAGCTGGAGAACTTTCGGATAGACCTGTGATGATTGATTTTGGTGGAAGCAATCCATTAATGCCGCTTGATAGTTTACTATTACATAAACTAAGACCTGGAGACATATTTACTCATACTTATGCAAATGTTAGAGGTAGAATGTCAATAGTTGACGGTAATAATAAACTACATGATTTTGTTAAAGAAGCTCAAAATAAAGGGATAATTTTTGATGTTGGTCATGGCGGTGGAAGTTTTGCTTTTTCACAAGCAATTCCAGCAATAAATCAAGGTTTAAAACCCAACACTATTAGTACTGATTTACATACAGGAAGCATGAATGGAGGCATGAAAGATTTATTAAACGTGATGTCTAAATTCTTGAATATGGGACTTAGTTTAAACGAAGTTATAACTTCAGTAACTTGGGATGCAGCTAAATCTATAAAGAAAGAAAATCTTGGAAATTTAAGTGTTGGTTCTATAGCTGATATTACAATTTTAAATTTGAGAGAAGGTGATTTTGGATTTATTGATACTAAAAACAAAAAAATGAAAGGGACTAAAAAACTTGAATGTGAATTAACAATAAAAGATGGTAAAATTGTTTACGACTTGAATGGTTTAGCTAGTTTAAAATGGGACGAATAACTATGAAAAATTTATCAAAAATATTATCAATCATCACAGGAATTTCTTTAGTTCTAACAATTGTCACCTTTTTTACAGTTGATTTTATTAGTACAGGTCCAATGCTAATATTGTTTCTCATTTTACTATCAATTAGCCTAAACACTACTGAAAAATATAAAGGATTTTCCTTCACAGTATTAATTTTTGCAGCAGTAAGTATTTCAATGTATTATCCAAAATACTTTGTGGAATTAAATGGTTTTGAAATGAAAAAACTAATTGTTCCATTATTACAAATAATAATGTTTGGAATGGGAACTGCTATGAGTTTTAAAGACTTTTACGGAGTTATTAAAATGCCTAAGGGTGTATTCATTGGACTGGTATGTCAGTTTTCGATAATGCCTGTTTTAGGTTTTACATTAGCATCAATTTTTAATTTTCCAGCTGAAATTGCTGCAGGAGTAATATTAATTGGTTCTTCACCGAGTGGTCTTGCATCAAATGTTATGGCTTATTTAGCAAAAGCAAATATAGCTTTATCAGTAACTCTAACTGCCTTTGCTACTTTACTGGCTCCAATCATGACTCCATTTT
>JAYNRW010000106.1:0-4343 GCA_038114965.1 Flavobacteriaceae bacterium
TAATGTAACTAATGAAGACATGGATTCTTATTTAGGGACATATGGCGCAGAAGGATTTCCATTAAAATTTATTTTCACAAATAATGATGGTAAATTGAATATAGATATTTCTGGTCAAGGTTCATTTGACCTTGAGGCTGTTGAAAGACATAAATTCAAACTTCAAGAAGCAAGTGTTGATTTGGAATTTAATCCTGCTGAGAATAAAGTTAAATTCAAACAAGGACCATACGAGGTTTTCTTAAATAAAGAATAATTACTTAAAGTAATTTTCTTTCAAAACTTTAGAAATTCCTGGGTTGTTTTTTAGATCATTATAACTCCAAAAAACGATTCCAGGATTTTTTTTGACAATCGACCTCATAATCATAATTTGATTAGTAACTTCTTTTATTTGATTTTCATCTTTATAATTACTTAATCTTATTCCTGGCCAGAGAAATTTATTTTTTTTATTATTTGATTTCCACCAATCTAATAACACGGGGAAACTATATTTAGGATTATCAATAGCCCAGTATAATTGAGGAGAAAAATAATCAGCCCATCCCCTTCTAATCCACTTTCTTGCATCAGCAAATAACATATCATATTGATCAAAAGTAGTTGTTGCAATTGATGGATTGTTTGGTCTCCAAATTCCAAAAGGACTAATTCCAAACATAACATTTGGCTTAATCTTTTTTATTTCTTTGTTTACTAACTTTATAAACTTATTTACACTATTTCTTCTCCAATTATTTTTATTATTGACCAATGGAGACTTCTTAGATTGTTTCCATGACTTATCATCTGGAAAATCATCACCATCATTGTAGGAAGGATATGGGTAGAAGTAATCATCAAAATGGATTCCATCAATATCATATCTAGTAACGATATCTTTAACAACATTTAGCGAATGATTCATAACATCTTTTAATGATGGATCAAACCAATAATAATCATTTTGTAATTTTAAAACATATTCTTTTTTTTGATTTAAAATACTTGACTCATTAATTGATTTGTTTGTTGGATGGTGAACTCTATAAGGATTTAACCAGGCATGAATTTTAATTTGATATTTTTTACATTCTTCAATCCAAAATTTTAAAGGATCATAATAAGGGCTTGGGGGTAAACCACTTTCACCAGTCAAAAAATATGACCATGGTTCAAGTTTACTTTCATACAATGCATCTGCTTGAGGTCTAACTTGTAGTATTATAGTGTTTAGATTTGCATCTTTAACGTTTTTAATAATTTCAATAGCTTCTAATTGTTGCTCTTGAGAACTTAAACCAGGTTTTGATGGCCAGGATATGTTAGCAACGCTAGCAACCCAAACTGCTCTGAATTCGTCCTGTTGAGCTTGAGAAAAATTCATTAATATTATTGATAGAACAATTATATATTTTTTTGCTAACATGCTTTGTAACTAATTATTATAATTCTCATTAATAGTTGCTTTATTAGCACCAAGATCTATTTTAATTTCATTTAATTTATTAACCAATCTGGAAGTGATTTCAGGAAATATATTTGAAACATCGACAGTTTCACTTATGTCATCTTTTAAATTATATAACTCTACCTTATTTTCTTCATGCAATTCAACTAATTTCCAATCATTATTTCTTAAAGCAGATCCAGGTTTCCACATACTACCATGATAGTGTGGAAAATGCCAAAAAATAAAATCTCTTTCAATATCTTTTTTTACAAATAAGTTTGTTAAATCTACACCGTCAATATCACTAACACTATGATTTAGATTCAGAACATTAGCTATTGTTGGAAAAAGGTCATATGAAACTACTGGTTCTGAAATTATCTCCTTATTTATTTGTTTGGGCAGTTTAATTAATTGTGGTATTCTAATTCCACCTTCATACAACCATCCTTTACCTGCCCTTAATGGAAAAACTGAAGTTGGTGCTACTCTTCTTTGAGTTGAAAGACCGCCATTATCAGAAGTGAATACAATTAGAGTATTTTCATATAGATTATTGTCTTTTAAAAAATTTATAATCCTGCCAACATTGTAATCTGTTGCATGTACCATTGATGCATACTTAGCATTTCTTTGATTTAATAGTGTTATAGCATCTCCTTCTTTAACAGTTTCAGGACTAGTATTTTCATATGATTTTAATTTTTCAACATAATAATCAATAAACTCTTTATTTTCTTGAATTGGAGTATGCACATTATAGAATGATAAAAATGCAGCAAAAGGCTTTTTAGTATCTCTATTTCTAATTAATTCTATTGTTTCTAAAGTAAGTCTATCAGTAAGATACTCTCCTTCAGGACCATCACTTAATCTAGGATTTTTGTAAGGAGAATAATACCCTCCCATTGGACTCCCCTTTTCGAAGCCACCAATATTAACATCAAAGCCTTGATCTTCTGGGTAATGACCTTCACTACCAAGATGCCATTTGCCAGAATAAAAAGTTGAATAATTATTATCTCTCAGAACTTCTGCAATAGTAGTCTCTTCAAGAGGTAATTCATTTCTATCAAGAGGACCTAAGAGAGGTTTATTCTTTGGATCTAAACCAGGAATCCAATCAGTAATATTAACACGTGCTGGATGTTTTCCAGTCATAATTGATGCTCTAGTTGGTGAACACACGGAACTAGCTGCATAGGCATTATCGAACAACATGCTAGTTTCACTTAAATTATCAATATGAATAGTTTCATAATAATCAGACTTATTATATGAAACATCTGTCCAACCTAAATCATCTACTAGTATAAACAACAAGTTTGGCTTTTCATTTTCATTTGAGCAAGAAAAAATTAAGATTGTAATAAAAAGAAGAGTTATTTTTTTCATAGTATATTAAATATACAAATTGAAAAATATAATTGACTCTGTTATTGACCTATTAAATTAACTGATAAATCTATAACATCTAAACCATTAGTAATCAAATTAAATTCAATAGGATTACAACATACTTCACAATCCTCAATAAAATTTTGATTTTGAATAGATGGATCAAATAATCTACTTTGATTTTCCCAACAATAAGGACAAGTAAATTCTTTTTCTATCATAATAATTAAACGATGGTTTAACCTCTTGAAAAATAAGTCAACTTTCGCCACATCCATTCCAATGGTCCGAATCTATATTTTTTTAATACTAAAGGTGAAATAAGCAAAATTAAAACCCATACAGAAATTACAACCAGGAACTGTTGTAACCTGTCAAAAGTACCAAAAAGACCTAATCCATGACCATTAAATATAAGAGTACAAATCAGAGACATACCAATATAATTAGTGAATGCCATTCTTCCTGTGGCTTGCAATCGATATTGAAGGTTTTTAAAAACTCCTTTCTTAAAAAACCACATTACCAATCCAATATAGCCTAATGCCATAAAAACACCAGAAACTAGTTTATAATTTGCTCCAATATTCATCACATAAGCACCGGACCATTCATAATCATACGCTTGATTCAATCCTATTAAAGAAATTATTAATCCGGGCACGAATCCTGCGAACATCATCTTTTTATAATATATCATTGATTTATCAGCTGATAAAATACCTTTTCGAAACAATATCATACCTAATAACATCATTGATGTGGTGCGCCAAAATGTTTCAATCAAAAAAACAAGAGTTTGAAACTGAATAGCGTATTCCAATCTTATTGGCATTTGTTCAAGAAATGAACCTTGCATGGTTTTAACTTCTGTAGCAATTTGTTCAGAAGTTGGATGGAAAAAAGCAAAAGTACTTTTGAGTTCATCTGAAGTCATTCCGTAATATGTCATCAAATTAAAAGTTAAGGGTATAATAAAAAGTATAATTAACGTGACCAAGAGTGTTCTAATTGACTTTTTTCTTAAAAAGAAAATTAAACATCCACAAATGGCATAAGAAACTAAAATATCTCCTGGCCAAATGAAATACGCATGGACAAAACCAAACAACAAAAGCCAAAACATTCTTTTATAGTGTAATAAACCTGCGAGTTTACCCTTTGTTTCTGCATTCCTAGTGAATAAAACTACACCAGCACCAAATAAAATTGAAAAGATTGACATAAATCGAGTGTCAGCAAAAATGTAATTAAATGAATGAAAATACTGGTTATACCCTTCTAAACCTGCACCAATCGTGGGATTCATATATGCAATGTTAACCTGAGAAAAATTGGTGATATTCATAATAAGAATTCCCAAAACTGCAAAACCACGAAGAAGATCGATTGAATGAATTCTATTGTTTGATTTTGACATAATTAATCTTTATACAAATCTATTAAAAAACCCCTCACACAGAGGGGTTTATGGGTGGAAGACCGGGCTCGAACCGGCGACCTCCTGAAC
>JAYNRW010000107.1:0-4250 GCA_038114965.1 Flavobacteriaceae bacterium
TAGACCTTAAAAATGTAGTTCATTGTATTGGTGAAATAACTGGAGAAATTAGTAATGATGAAATGTTAGGAAATATTTTTTCTAACTTCTGTATTGGTAAGTAAATACGTGAAAATCATTAATTTAAATTATAAAAAAATCCTCCGATTACTATTTACAAATTAATTGCTTTTTGCTTCACCGGAGGATTTGTATCTTTTTACTAATAATCTTGTAACCTAACTAATAAATAAGTATTTACAACTTTTCTAATTCCGCTTACCTTTTCTGAATACTTTGCAAAATCAGGACTTGCATACATTTGTTTAGTTCTTGTAAGAGTAGATTCTAAATCAGGAGATCCAACCCATACAAAATGTGAAAAATCCGAACCTTTTCCGCTTATTGGATAACCAACACCATATGAATTGTTTTCATAGCCAAAATCTTTAGCAGCTTTTTGAGAAAAAGAGGCAAATTCTTTAACATATGTTGCTGGATCTGAAACTTCCATTTCCCATATCATGAAAACTTGATCTGGACCCCAATCATTTTTAAACCAAGCTGGAGTATTAAGAACTTGACGTACTGGAGTTATATAATTATTTAGTTTTTCACCAATTAATTGAGCAATAGGTGACGCATTCCAAGTGTTAGAAAAATTTGCTAAAGCTGCTTCATTAGGAAAGCAAAACTGAACTGAGTGAGTTGCTTCATCTTCGCCTCTGAATTGATAAGCTAATAATGTTTTTGTTCCTTCAATATTTTTAGCCCATTCAGTTTGCATCATGGCATTAACAGTTGAAACAACCATTTCGGGCTCTTCAGCTTTAAAGTCAAAAAAAGCACAATATTGAGAAAATGAATTAGCTGAAAATAAAAGAGTTAATAATAAAATTGTTTTTTTCATAAATAAATTTTTTAATAAGCTATACAAATTAATTATTATAAAGATTAAATAAAAGTTAAGCTTTACAAATTATTTTTTTCTTTTAAAGATTCTATTATTGGACGAATATAATTAGCCCAAACCACATATCCTTTATCATTTAAATGCACCCCATCATCTGACAGATCTGTTTTAATTGAACCAGATTGAGTAGTAAATTGACTATACAAATCAATGATTTCAAACGTACCTTTTTTTAAGTATTTCTTTAAATATTGATTAAGAATTTGAATTTGTTTAACATATTTTTCTTTTTTAACTGGTAGTGTTGTTTGAATAAATATTTTTGATTCAGAGGAACCTTTATTTATTTTTTTAACAATTTTTATAATATTCTTAGCAATATATTTAGGAGATAAATTATTGTCGTTATATAAATCATTGATTCCGATTAATAAAAAAACCGCTTTTGGCTTGTAAAAAATAATTTCATTAAGTCTAACTAGTAAACCATCTGTTGTGTCACCTGCTATACCTCTGTTTCTAATTCCAGGCATATTAAATTTTTCACTCCAGTTATCACCACCTTGAGTTATGCTGTTGCCAATAAATACAATTTGATTAAATTCTAATGGACATAATTTAAACTCAGAAATTCTTTCAAAATATAGTTTTTTTGCCCACCCTGGTTGATACTTTATCTTTTCATTTATGCTTGGGTATAACGATTCTCTTTGCGGATATGAAAAATTTAAAATAAACAGAAAAAATAAAATTTTATAATCCATGTTTTTCAATTTAGTTTTTATTATTTAAATATCAACAGTTTTTATCGGCACGCGCTTTGATACGATAATGTAAGTGAAAAGTTTTTTTGACGGAATAATAAAAATCAATCATTTGAGTAACGTAATTAATTTAATATTATTTAAAAAAACTATTATTGTGATACTTTTTATTTTTTCACTTTCATGTAATAATAAAGTTGAAGAGATAAGCAATAATGATTCATCATTATCAACTGAAACTGTAGAAGTTTACTTAATAAATAATCTTAATGAATCAAGAGGATATTGTGTAGACATGATGGGTTATAAAGAAAATGCTGATGTAAATAGACCATTACAAGCACATTCTTGTTATTCATATCAAGGTGATATTTCTGTTGATCAAGGCTTTGATAAATCTAAGATTATTAATGAAGAATTTTTTATTCGTCACTTTAAGATTTGCATGGAAGCAGAAAAACTTGAACAATCATCATCCCTTAATTTAAATACTTGTGATAAAAATCAGAGACAAAAGTTTATCTTGGAAAGTGATGGTAAAATTCAGCCTATAGGAGATTTAAGCTTATGTTTAACTGTTTCAGAGGATTATAGAGAAGGTGGTGGTGGAAACCCCGTTCACTTGATCAGAACTTTAACTTTAGAAAAATGTAATGAATCATTATCTCCATTTCAAAAATGGGGTATTAGGAAAACCAATTAATATGAAAAATATATTATTAATAATATTATTCTCATATTCTACTTATAGTCAAACTTTTGATATAGTAAACCCAAAAGAAAATATTGGATTATCAAATTGGGATATAGTTAATGATGATGTGATGGGCGGAATTTCAAAATCTTATTTGTCTTTGGATGAAGAAAAAAACTTAATTTTTAATGGATATCTGTCTCTTGAAAATAATGGTGGATTTGCTTCATCAAGACTATATTTTAACAGGGAAACTTTAACTGGAGTCAAAGCTTTTAAGATTAAATTCATGGGAGATGGTAATACTTATAAACTAAGACTAAGACAATCAAATAGACGAGCGTCTTACTCCTCCAGTTTTAAATCTATAAAAGATAAATGGGTTGAAGTTGACATACCGGTTGAAGAATTTGAACCAACATGGAGAGGCTACTCTTATTCAGATTATCCTTCAATGGATATGGAAAAAATTAGTTCTCTTGGCTTACAAATATCTGACAAGCAAGAAGGAGAATTCAATCTGAAAATTAAGTACATTAAAGCAGTTTATTAAATAATTTATTCTCAAGTAATTGGCTTTTTTTTTGAAGGATTTTAAAAAAAAAGCTTAGTGATTGCGATAAATATAATTTTTATTGTGTAAGTCTATCTCAATTGTATATTACAATTATTACTTTTCAAAATTTAATACATTGAAAATTATAAATCATTAATTATGAAAAAATTATTTACGTTATTATTTTTTAGCTTTTTTATTAATATAGCCTTATCGCAAACAAACACATTTACTGTTTATTATTTTGATGTTAAACCTGGAATGGAATCTGCTCTAGCAGATGTTTTCGATTCTTTTTATGAAGGAGTAGAATTTAAATCTGGAGGAGTGTATTTAGAAAGAATGCATAGAGGAGATGTTTCAGGAACTCATAGAGTTGTTGCTTTTGGTGAACTTGGTAATTTTGGCGTTGCTGATGACCAAAAAACAAGTCAGGATTGGCAAGAATTTAGAAATAACAGATTAAAGTATACTGTAAAATCAGGACCAAGCTATTCTGGTAGAATTATGCTTTCAAATGGTGTTGACCCTTTTAGTAAGGGATATTTTCAGTTATATGAAGGTATAGTATATGAACCAGAAAAAATGATGGCTGCTCATGGAAAAGCAATGGATGAAGTATGGGATTATGATGGAAACGCAATGTTATTTGGAACATACGATGTTGGAACTCCTGGTGGGGCGACGCATTGGGCTGCTTTTGGAGCTGACAGTCTCGAGTCATTAATGTTATGGAAAGTGTATATTGAAGAAAATAACGCTAAGGGACAAGCTGAGTATTTCAAAAACAGAGGAAAAACAGAAGATCTTACAAACTACAGCTTAAGAATTCTTAAGCAATACGGAGGATTTTAATTAGATTTTAAACTTTTATTTAAAAAATGGGATGGCATTGTTGTTATCCCATTTTTTATTTGAAAGTATATTTATAATTTTGCAAATTATTATGAATAAATTACCTGTAACAGTTCTCAGTGGTTTTTTGGGTGCAGGAAAAACTACATTGTTAAATCATATTTTACATAACAAAGAAGGCTTAAAAGCCGCTGTCATAGTTAATGATATGAGTGAGGTAAATGTTGATGCAGATCTTGTAAAAAACGAAAATACTTTATCAAGAACAGAGGAAAAACTTGTAGAAATGAGTAATGGTTGTATATGCTGTACTCTAAGAGAAGATCTTATGATTGAAGTTGAAAAATTAGCAAAAGCACAAAAATTTGATTATTTGATAATAGAAAGTACTGGAATTTCTGAACCAATTCCAGTAGCACAAACATTTAGCTTCGAAAGTGAAGATGGAACTATTGATTTAAGTAAGTTTAGCTATGTAGATACAATGGT
>JAYNRW010000108.1:0-4239 GCA_038114965.1 Flavobacteriaceae bacterium
GTAGGTATGTTACAATTTGATGTCATTAAATATAGATTAGAACATGAATATGGTGCTAAGTGTAGTTATGAAAACGTAAATATTAGAAAAGCATGTTGGATTGATGAAAAAAATTCTGATAAGAAACAACTCAATGAATTTTTAATTCATAAGAATAAATTCATAGCTTTTGATAAAGAAGATAAAATGGTGTTTCTTGCAGATAGTGATTTTACTCTTCTTAATACAAAACAAAAGTTTGATAAAATTTTGTTTTATGAAAAATCTGAATTTTAAAACTATGCTTCACCTTTAGGACCAAAGTTCAACGGAATCATCTCTTTTTTAAAATCTTTAACTGGTCCATTGATGGACTCGTATTTAACAAGATTATCACTTAAAGCCTTAATAAATTTTTTTGTATGCTCCGGTGTTAAAATAATTCTCGATCTAACTTTAGCCTTTGGAATACCTGGCATGACATTTATAAAGTCCAGGACAAATTCAGTAGGAGAGTGATTTACAACAACCAGATTTGAGTAAATTCCTTGAGATATAGAATCATCAAGTTCAATATTGATATTCTGATTTTTTTTTGCTTTATCACTCATCTTCTCCAAATCTAATTCTTTTGCTTTCTAATAACTCTTCATATTCATCAACATATCCTACAATTACATCATCATATTCTCTGTTTCCAGTACCTGCTGGAATTTTGTGACCAACAATAACATTTTCTTTAAGACCTTCTAAACTATCTACTTTTCCATTAACAGCAGCCTCATTAAGAACTTTTGTGGTTTCTTGGAAAGAAGCGGCTGAAATAAATGATTTTGTTTGAAGTGATGCCCTTGTAATTCCTTGCAAAATTGGGAAACCTGTAGCATTTACAGCATCTCTGGCAATAACAAGTTCCTTGTCTTCTCTCTTTAAAATCGAATTTTCATCTCTAAGCTCTCTAGCTGAAACAATTTGACCTTCTTTTAAGTTTTGAGAATCACCAACAGATTCAATTACTTTTTGACCATACAATTGGTCATTCTCAGAAATAAATTCATTCTTATGAACTATTTGATTCTCTAAGAAAGTTGTATCACCTGAGTCTTGAATTTGAACTTTTTGCATCATTTGTCGTATTAAAACTTCAAAGTGTTTATCGTTGATTTTTACACCTTGCAATCTGTATACCTCTTGTACTTCGTTAACAAGATACTGCTGAACAGCTGAAGGTCCCTTAATATTTAATATATCGTTAGGGGTCATTGCACCATCAGATAAAGACATACCTGCTTTTACAAAATCATTTTCTTGAACTAAAATTTGATTAGATAATTTAACTAAATACTTTTTTATTTCACCAGTTTTAGATTCAATAATTATCTCTCTGTTTCCTCTTTTGATTTTACCGAAACTTACGACACCATCAATTTCACTTACAATTGCAGGATTAGATGGATTTCTAGCTTCAAACAATTCAGTAACTCTAGGAAGACCACCTGTGATATCACCAGATTTAGCAGATTTTCTAGGTATTTTAACAAGTATTTTTCCTTGTTCAACTTTTTCACCATCATCAACAATGATTTGAGCTCCTACTGGTAAATTATAGGTTCTTACGTTTTTACCTTTAATATCATTAATTAATAATGTTGGAATTAATTTTTTATTTCTTGACTCAGAAATTACTTTCTGTTTAAATCCAGTTTGTTCATCAATTTCAACCTGATAAGTGATACCTTGCTCAATATTTTCATATTCGACTTTACCTCCAAACTCAGATATAATTACACCATTATATGGATCCCATGAACATATTACATCATCTTTCTTAATTTTCTTGTTATTTTTTACAAAAATTGATGATCCATAAGGTATAACATTTGAACTTAATACAATTCCAGAATCTGCATCTAAAACTTTTATTTCACAAGTTCTAGATAATACTAAATCAATATCATTACCTTCGTTGTCTTTAGTTTTAACTGTCTTTAAGTCCTCAATCTCAGTAATCCCATCAAATTTAGAAACAAGTTTGTTTTCCTCAGAAATGTTACCAGCGATACCACCAACATGGAATGTTCTAAGTGTCAACTGTGTACCAGGTTCTCCAATTGATTGAGCGGCAATTACTCCAACAGCTTCACCAATTTGTACCATTTTACCTGTAGCTAAATTTCTTCCATAACATTTAGCACAAATACCTTTTTTAGCTTCACAAGTTAATGGAGATCTTACTTCGACTTTATCAATTGGTAGAGTTTCAATAATTTTAACAATATTCTCAGTTATTTCTTCACCAGCATTAATTACAATTTCTTGATTTAATGGATTATAAATATCATGTAACGAAACTCTTCCTAATATTCTTTCTCCAAGTGTTTCTACAACCTCTTCGTTCTTTTTTAGTGCTTCGACAGTCACACCTCTTAAAGTGCTACAATCATCAATATTAACAATTACATCTTGTGCTACATCAACTAATCTTCTAGTAAGATAACCAGCATCAGCAGTTTTTAATGCAGTATCTGCAAGACCTTTTCTAGCACCATGAGTGGATATAAAATATTCAAGAATTGATAATCCTTCCTTAAAGTTAGATAAGATTGGGTTTTCAATAATTTCACCTCCACCAGCACTAGCTTTTTTTGGTTTAGCCATAAGACCTCTCATACCTGTCAACTGTCTGATTTGTTCTTTTGACCCCCTTGCACCAGAATCAAGCATCATGTATACAGAATTAAAACCTTGTTGATCTTCTCTAATCCTTTTCATGGCAAGCTCAGTCAATGCGGCATTAGATGATGTCCATACATCAATAACTTGATTATATCTCTCATTATTAGTTATTAATCCCATATTATAGTTGGCTATAATTGAATCCACGTCTTTATTTGCAGAATCAATCATGTTAACTTTTTCTTCAGGAATAATAATATCACCTAAACTAAAAGACAATCCACCTTTGAAAGCGAAAGTGAATCCCATATCTTTAATTTTATCTAAAAAATCAGCTGTTTCTGGAACACTAGTCATCTTAAGTATATCGCCAATAATTCCTCTTAATGATTTTTTATTTAATACTTGATTAATAAAACCTGCTTTTTCAGGAACAACTTCATTAAATAAAACTCTTCCAACTGTAGTTTCAATTAATTTAGTTTTAAGTTCATTATTTTCATCTAAATCATTAACCTTAACTTTGATAGAAGCATTGAGGTCTACTTTATTTTCGTTATACGCAATATTTACTTCTTCGCTTGAATAAAAAACTAAACCTTCACCCTTAACCTTTTCAGTTTTTGTAGATTTTTTCTCTTTAGTCATATAATAAAGACCCAAAACCATATCCTGAGATGGAACAGTAATAGGTGATCCATTAGCTGGATTTAATATATTGTGAGAAGCTAGCATTAATAGTTGGGACTCAAGAATTGCCTCAGGTCCTAGTGGTAAATGCACAGCCATTTGATCACCGTCAAAGTCTGCATTAAATGCTGTACAAACTAAAGGGTGTACTTGAATAGCTTTACCTTCAATCAGTATAGGTTGAAAAGCTTGAATTCCTAGTCTATGTAGTGTAGGAGCTCTGTTTAATAAAACAGGATGCCCTTTTAAAACATTCTCTAAAATATCCCAAACTAAAGGTTCTCTTTTATCAATAATTTTTTTTGCGGATTTTACAGTTTTAACAATTCCTCTCTCGATCAATTTTTTTACAATGAAAGGTTTGTATAATTCTGCTGCCATATCTTTTGGTATTCCACATTCATAAAGCTTTAGAGTTGGACCTCCTACAATAACAGATCGAGCAGAGTAATCAACTCTTTTACCTAGTAAATTTTGTCTAAATCTACCTTGTTTTCCTTTTAATGAGTCAGATAAAGATTTTAGAGGTCTATTCGCCTCAGTTTTAACAGCAGATGATTTTTTTGTATTGTCAAATAAAGAATCAACAGACTCTTGAAGCATCCTTTTTTCATTTCTTAAAATAACTTCAGGTGCCTTAATTTCAACAAGTCTCTTTAATCTATTATTTCTAATAATAACTCTTCTGTATAAATCATTTAAATCAGAAGTAGCAAATCTACCACCATCAAGCGGAACAAGTGGCCTAAGTTCAGGCGGAATAACAGGAATAACTTTTAAAATCATCCACTCTGGTCTATTCTCTTTATTTAAATTACCTTCTCTCAAAGATTCAACTACTTGAAGTCTCTTTAGAGCTTCTGTTTTTCTTTGTTTAGAAGTTTCGTTATTCGC
>JAYNRW010000109.1:0-4236 GCA_038114965.1 Flavobacteriaceae bacterium
CATTAATATTCAAATCGAATAGTTATAAAAATGTAATATCCAATGGCCTAGTACTTGATAAAAATGGTCAAAAAATGTCAAAAAGACTTGGTAACGCTGTTGATCCTTTTGAAACATTAGACAAATATGGTCCAGACGCTACAAGATGGTATATGATTTCAAATTCAAATCCCTGGGATAATTTAAAATTTGATGTAAGCGGAATTGAAGAAGTTAGAAGAAAGTTTTTTGGCACAATTCATAATATTTATTCTTTTTTTAGTCTTTATTCGAACATAGATGGATTTGATTTAAATAGCAAACATGTTGATTATAATGATAGACATGAATTGGATAGATGGATTATTTCAGAACTTAATACTTTAATCAAGGAAGTTGAAGGGGCTTATAATAATTATGAACCAACTAAATCTGCAAGACTTATATCAAATTTTGTTCAGGATAACTTAAGTAATTGGTATGTTAGATTATCCAGAAGAAGATTTTGGAAGGGTGAATTTAATCAAGATAAAATTTCGGCATATCAAACTCTACATGAATGTTTAAGTAATATTTCCATTATTTCATCTCCTATTAGTCCATTTTATATGGACAATTTGTATCAGGATTTAAATAAAAATAATGGCTCTGTACACTTGTCAAATTATCCAATTTATAATGAAAATCTAGTTGATAAAGTTTTAGAAAGAAAAATTAGACTTTCTCAGGAAATTTGTTCATTAGCATTATCATTAAGAAAGAAAGAAAAAATAAAAGTAAGACAACCATTACCAAAAATTTTGGTTCCTTTTAAAAATGAAGATGAAAAAAACACTTTAATTGAAATTTCTGAGTTTATCAAATCTGAGATTAACGTTAAAGAAATCGAATTAATTTCAGATTCATCATCAATTCTTGTAAAAAAAGCTAAACCAAATTTTAAGGTTTTAGGGCCAAAATATGGAAAAAACCTCAAGGAAGTTGTGAATCAAATTAATTCTCTCAAAATTGATAAAATCAATGCTATTGACGACGGAGAATTGGTAGAAATAAGGTTAAATGATGTAGATTACACATTAAGTTCTGACGATGTTGAAATTTATTTTGAAGATATTGAAGGATGGCTTGTTGCTTCTGAAAATGGTAAAACTATAGCATTAGATACTTCAATAAATGAATCTTTAAAAAACGAGGGTATTTCTAGAGAAATTGTTAATAGAATCCAAAATTTAAGAAAAGAATCAAATTTTAATGTTAGTGATAAAATTATTATTGAATTAGAAAGAAATAATTTGATTGAAAAAGCTATTTTTGCGAATCTTGATTATGTAAAAAATGAAACTTTAGCTAAAGAATTAAATTTTTTAGATAATTTAGACTCGACATCTAAAATTGAATTTGATGATTTTAGTTTAGGTGTTAAAATTTATAAAATAAATTAAAAATGAATGATGATAATTTAGTTGTAAGATATTCTGATAAGGATTTAGCTCATTTTAGAAAAATTATTGAAGAGAAAATTTCTAAAGCTCAACACGATTTAGAATTGATTAGAAGTGCATATATGAATGATGGCAATAATGGAACTGATGATACTGCACCTACTTTTAAAGCTTTTGAAGAAGGATCGCAAACTATGTCAAAGGAAGCTAATACACAATTAGCTATTAGACAAGAGAAGTTTATTAGAGATTTAAAGAATGCAATCATAAGAATTGAAAATAAAACCTATGGAATCTGTAGGGTTACAGGAAAACTAATTTCTAAAAAGAGATTAGAGTTAGTTCCTCACGCGACTTTAAGTATAGAAGCTAAAAATAAAATGTCTTAAATATCTTTTGGAGAATAGAAAGATTAGCTTAAAAACTTGCCTTTTAATTGTTTCTGGAATTTTGATTTTAGATCAAGTTCTTAAGGTTTACATAAAACTCAATTACTCTTTGACTTTTTATGGTGAGCAAGCTATTATTGATTGGGGTTGGTTCAAATTATTATTCATAGAAAATAGAGGAATGGCATGGGGAGCTAAGTTAAATGACTTTCTTCCTTTTATTGATGATAAATCTGCTAAACTTTTTCTTACTCTTTTTAGAATTGTTGCTATTGGCTTTTTATTCTATTGGTTAAAAAATATAGTCAAAGAAAATAGCAATAAACTTTTGGCTATATGTCTATCATTAATACTTGCTGGTGCCATTGGAAATGTAATTGACTCTGTTTTTTACGGATATTTATTTACTGAAAGCTATTTTGAAGTAGCTGAATTCTCACCTGGAAATGGTTATGAAGGTATTTTTTATGGAAATGTTGTCGATATGTTTCAGTTTCCACTATTTACATGGACTTGGCCTGATTGGTTCCCTTTTTCAGCTGGTGAAGAATTTACCTTTTTTGAACCAGTTTTTAATATTGCTGATTCCGCAATTTCCATTGGTATAATTATGATGATTGTATTTAATAAAAGTTTTTTTAAAAACTAAAAACTTTTTCAGGAGTTACACAGTAGTCAAGACTTTGATCAAATTCTTTTTTTTCAACTGTTTCTTCAGGTCCAAAAAACGATAATCCAACTTTAATAATATTATTTTTTTGAGTACTTAAAAATCTATCATAAAAACCTTTTCCGTAACCAACTCTATTTCCCTTCTTATCATAAGCTAATAAAGGAATAAAAATTACATCTATATTTTCTTTAAATTCTTTACCATTAATTGGCTCAGGAATACCATACTTATTTTTTTTCAGTAACGTTTCTTCATTAAAAATATAGGATTTCATTGACAGATTATTAAAATCAGATTTAGAAATTAATATTTCTTTGTCTTTACCAATTAAAATATTTATGATTGGTGTTGTATCAACCTCAACTTTATTTTGAATTGATAAAAAAATATGAAAAAAATTAAATTCCCATATGGGTAGATTTAATGTATTATTAGCAATCGAAATACTTTTAGAAACCAATTGTTCGTTATCTAATTTTTCTCTTAGTTTAAAATATTTCTTTCTGGCTTCAATTTTGTTCATATTGGTAATACAAATAAATAATTATTTTAGTTAAGTGGCCGTGTCTACTAAAATTATTTTGAAAACAATTCCAGAAGATCCTGGTGTATATCAATTTCTGAGTAGTGATAAAAGCATAATATATGTTGGAAAAGCTAAAAATCTAAAAAAAAGAGTAAGCTCATATTTTCAGAAAAATATTAAATCTAGAAAAACGTTAAACCTAATAAAAAACACAAAATATGTTGAGCATGTTGTTGTTCATTCTGAATCGGATGCTCTACTTCTTGAAAATTCACTAATTAAAAAAAATCAACCTAAGTATAACATCTTGTTAAGAGATGATAAGACCTATCCATGGATATGTATTAAAAATGAACCTTTTCCTAGAGTTTTTGTTACTAGAAAATTAGTAAAAGATGGGTCTCAGTATTTTGGACCATTTACAAGTTTTAAGACAATTAATACTATTATGGGTATTATAAAACAACTTTATTCACTTAGAAACTGCAATTATAATTTATCTAGTAAAAACATCGAACAGAAAAAGTTTAAAGTTTGTCTTGAGTACCATCTTGGAAATTGCCTTGGAGGTTGTGAGGGTAAGGAAAGTCTTGAAGATTATGAAAAAAACATTCTTGCAATAAAGCA
Organism: Flavobacteriaceae bacterium; assembly: GCA_038114965.1. Lineage (GTDB taxonomy): Bacteria > Bacteroidota > Bacteroidia > Flavobacteriales > Flavobacteriaceae > Eutrophosalina. Next base: position 3,637 of record JAYNRW010000109.1, read on the forward strand.
AATTCTAAAAGGAAATGTAAATGAATCCAAAAGAAATTTTAAAAAGGAAATGATAAAATTTTCTAATAATCAAGAATATGAAAAAGCACAAAAAATCAAAGAAAAAATTCAGCTTTTAGAAAACTACCAGTCAAAATCAACTGTAGTTAGTTCGAAGCTTAATAATATAGACGTATTTAGCATAATTTCAGATTCTGAATCGGCTTTTGTAAACTTTTTACAAGTTGCACATGGAAAAATTATAAGATTTCATAATCAAGAAGTAAAAAAGAAACTTAATGAAGATGATGAAAAAATACTTAGCCTTATGATTTTAAGTATAAGAGAAAAATATAATTCAACTTCAAAAAATATTATAAGTCATATTAACCTTGAAAATCAAATTAATTTAAAATTCATCATACCAAGATCTGGTGATAATAAAAAGTTATTGGATTTATCCATTAAAAATGCAAAAGCGTTTCGATTTGAAAGAAACAAACAAACTCAACTTGTTGATCCTGAAAGACACATAAATAGAATAATGGAACAAATGAGGTTAGATTTAAAGATGAAAGAAGAGCCCAGACACATTGAATGCTTTGATATATCAAATATTCA
>JAYNRW010000110.1:0-4140 GCA_038114965.1 Flavobacteriaceae bacterium
CCTTTTGTTTTTAGGTTAATCTCATTACTATCTTCTAAAGATAAAATATTTAATGCAATTGCTGCCGCTACAGCACCAGTTCCACAAGAAAGGGTTTCGTCTTCAACCCCTCTTTCATATGTTCGAATTTGAAATGAATTGTCACTGTTTTTGCTGATAAAATTAACATTTACACCATCTTTAAAATGTTTACTTTGTTGAATTTTTTGTGACACATTAATCAAATCTATAGAATTTACATCTTGAACAATTTTCACTAAATGAGGTGACCCTGTATCAATAAACAAATAATCCTCATATTTTTCAAAACCAATAACGTCTGACATTGAAATGTTTATTATATCATGATCTACAATACCACTATGTATTCCATCGAAAGCATTAAACTTTGTTTTAGATTTTATAATTTTATTTATAAAAGAAAAATGAACTGAACATCTAGCGCCATTACCACACATTGAACCAATAAATCCATCAGAATTATAATAATTCATTTCAAATGGCAGAGAACTATGTTTATTAATTAAAATCAAACCATCTGCACCAATACCAAATTTTCGATTACATAATATACTTATGAGTTTATTATCATCTTTTGGAAAGAAATTTGATAGGTTATTAATGATGATAAAATCATTACCAGTGCCTTGATATTTTGAAAACTTAATATTCATATTGTGCAATTTATAAATATTGAATGTTCTGTTAAAAAGAAGTTAAAAATTAAACGAAAAAAATCAAATAAATTAATTTTATAAAAAAAAAGTATGAAAAGATTAAAAAATATTCTTGGAATTATTATTCTAGTAGTTTTGATAAATATCATTTTTAAATCTTTAAATGATGAAAAAAGTTTTGCCTTAAACAATACATTTAAAACTATTAATAACTCAAATGATTTTCAAAAAGCTGAGCCCAATCCTCAATTAAGGTTTTTTCAAAACCCAGATTTTACTATTGCAGCAGAAAAAACTATTAATTCAGTAGTTCATGTTAAAAACACAGCTCTTTCAAAAGGAAATAATAGTATTTGGGACTTATTTTATGGAAACAGTCAAAATAGAAGAACAGTAGGTACTGGATCAGGTGTTATAGTTTCGAGTGATGGTTATATTATAACAAACTTTCATGTAATTGAAAATGCAAGTGAAATTGAAATAACTACAAACGATAATAAAACTTTTGTTGCAGAAATTATAGGTAGTGATGAAAACTCAGATATTGCCGTTTTAAAAATTTCTGGAAATAATTCATTTCCCTACATAAGATTTGCAGATTCTGATCAAACAAAAATTGGAGAATGGGTTTTAGCTGTTGGTAACCCCTTTAATCTAACATCAACTGTAACTGCTGGAATAATAAGTGCTAAATCTAGAGATTTGAATGACTACGATTCAAAGAATCAGTCTTTTATTCAAACTGATGCCGCTGTAAACAGTGGAAATAGCGGTGGAGCTCTTGTAAATATTAATGGTGACTTAATTGGAATAAATACTGCTATACAAAGTAATAATGCTGGTTTTATTGGTTATTCATTTGCCGTACCAAGTAACATAGCAAGAAAAATTTACGAAGATATTCTTGAATTTGGCGATGTTCAAAGAGGACTATTAGGTGTTACAGGCCAAAGTCTTAATGCCGAACTGTCAAATGAATTAGGACTATCAATAACAGAGGGTTTTTATGTAAATAGTACTGATGAAAGTATGGGAGCACATCTGGCAGGAATTAAGCAAGGGGATGTAATAATAAAAATTAATAATGTCAATATTAAAAAATTTTCAGATTTGACAGGTTACTTGAATTCAAAGAGACCAGGAGATATCTTAGATGTAGTTATTGACAGAAAAGGAATACCAAAAAAATTAAAAGTTAATCTCAAAAGAAGCACTTATGTTCAATTTTACGGAATGCAGTTAAAGGACGCAACAAAAAAAATATTAGATGAAAAATCTATAGAAAACGGAGTTGTTGTAGTTGTTAACAGAAATGGAACTCTTTATAGAATGGGTGTTAGAGCAGGTTATATTCTTTCAGAAATTAATGAAACTCCAATCAATTCAACTTCAGAGTTGAGCTCATTTGAAAATGAAAATATTTATCAAATTACTTTTATTGATCTTAACGGTGAAAAGGAAAGACTAATTTTTGATTAAATAGATGAAAAAAATTGAAATAATTAGTGCAACACCAGAATTACTAGAAAGTCCTTTTTCAGGATCAATAATGAAAAGAGCTGTTGAAAAGAAAATTGTTGAAATTAATTTTCATGATCTAAAAAATTATTCTTCTTCCAAAAAAAAACAAATTGATGACTATCAGTTTGGAGGTGGATCAGGAATGGTCTTAATGATAGAACCCATTTTCAACTGTATTAATTTTTTAAAAAAACAAGATGAATATTCAGAAGTAATATTTATGACACCAGATGCTCCAATTTTAGATCAAAAAACAAGTAATAAACTATCAATTTCTGGGAATTTAATTATTATCTGTGGTCATTATAAAGGAATTGATCAAAGAATCAGAGATAATTTTGTTACAATGGAGATTTCTATTGGTGATTATGTATTATCTGGTGGTGAACTTCCAGCTGCAGTATTATGTGATTCAATAGTTCGATTAATCCCAGGTGTATTAAATGATGAAACTTCTGCATTGACAGATTCTTTTCAAGACAATATTCTTGCGCCACCAGTTTATACAAGACCATCATCATTTAACAAAATGGAAGTTCCAGGAATACTTCTCTCAGGAGATCAAAAGAAAATAGAGAATTGGAGAGAAAAAAAATCTTTAGAAAAAACAAAAAAGATTAGACCTGATTTACTTAATAAATAATTTTTTTAAAAAACAAAAAATATGTAAGTTTGCCACCCGTTGGTTAACCTCTGATGCATATGTATGTTAATCATTTAAATACAAAAAAATGGAATCTTTAGTAAAATACGTACAAGATGAATTCATAAATCAAAATGAATTCCCATCATTCAAATCAGGAGATACAATCACAGTTTATTACGAAATTAAAGAAGGACAAAAAACAAGAACACAGTTTTTTAAAGGTGTTGTTATTCAAATTAAAGGTACTGGAAAGACTAAAACCTTTACTGTAAGAAAAATGTCTGGAACTGTGGGTATCGAAAGAATTTTTCCTATCAATTTACCTTCCATCAAGAAAATTGAATTAAATAAAAAAGGTAAAGTAAGAAGATCTAGGATTTATTATTTCAAAGAATTGAGAGGTAAAAAAGCTAGAATTAAAGAGGTTAAAAAATAATCCATGTCAAAAATTAAAGTAATTAATCCTGTTGTAGAACTCGATGGGGATGAAATGACCCGAATAATTTGGGATTTTATAAAACAGAAATTAATCTTACCATACATTGATTTAGATATTAAATACTTTGATTTAGGTCTAAAACATAGAGATTTTACAGACGATCAGGTTACTGTAGATGCTGCAGAAGCAATAAAAAAATATAATGTTGGAATTAAATGTGCAACCATTACTCCAGATGAGCAAAGAGTAAAAGAGTACACATTAAAGAAAATGTGGAAATCTCCTAACGGTACCATAAGGAATATAATTGGAGGTACCGTTTTTCGTGAACCAATCATCATGAAAAATATTCCTCGATACGTTCAGGGATGGATCAAACCTATTTGTATTGGAAGACATGCCTTCGGGGACCAATACAGAGCAACAGATTTTGTTACTCATGGAAAGGGTAAACTTACCATGACCTTTACCCCAGAAAATGGTGATGAATCAAAGTCATGGGAAATATACAATTTTGAAGAAGATGGAATCGCCATGGGAATGTATAACATTGATTCATCTATATATGGTTTTGCAAGATCTTGTATGAATAGAGCTGTTTCAAAGAAATGGCCATTATACTTATCTACAAAAAACACAATTTTAAAAGCTTATGATGGAAGATTTAAGGATATTTTTCATGAAGTATTTGAAAATGAGTTTAAAGATAAATTTAATGAGTTAGGTATTACTTATGAACACAGATTGATTGATGATATGGTAGCTGCCGCAATGAAGTGGGAAGGTGGTTTTGTTTGGGCATGTAAGAATTATGATGGTGATGTACAATCAGATACAGTAGCGCAAGGTTTTGGATC
>JAYNRW010000111.1:0-4102 GCA_038114965.1 Flavobacteriaceae bacterium
ACACCTTTAATTCTATATCCAGTTATATCAGATGATTGAGCAAAAGTTTGAGGTCTTGAATCTCCAGGTGTGTATTTACTTCCATAAAAATCCATAATTTTTGTTCGGCCGGTTATTCTATTATTTTCAAGAAAATTATCATTTCTAACATCGAAAACTTCAGCAATGGTCCCATTTTCAATATTCTCACGAATTATTTTCCATAAAGACTTTCTGGTATCAGTATACTGTTCATCATTAACAGGAAATAATAATGGAAAATTTAATTTTTCATTTAAGTCAATGTATTCGTAAACAACTTTTGACCAAAGAATATCTTTTTCATCTATTTCAGGATATTCTAAAAATGTAGGATTAATTTTATCCATTGAACTACTTACACCAATCTCAGAAGGATTTTTTGCATTAAGCAAGTTGCTTTGTGAAAAAACTTCATTGGAAATCAACGAAACAATTAAACTTATAAAAATTAACTTTCTCATTTTAATTATTCAATAGTTAAAACAAAAGGTTCAACATTAGTAGGTGATTTTAGATCACCGTCGATCTTAGTCGCCTTAAGAACAGTTAAGGTTACACTTGAACCTCTGTTGGCTCCCCTAATATCTCTCATAGCTTCATTACTATTCTGAATTTTATTACCCTGAACTGTTCTAGTAGGTAAATTACCTACTGTTATTTGAAAGGTCTCAACATTGATATCATAGTCATATAAAAATCCAGGGGGTTTTTCACCTCTAACAGTTCCGTATGAAAGAGCATCTTTTGAAATTTTACTAGAATTAATATAATTAATATCTTTTCCACCAACTCTTTCAAATATTGAACCTCTTCCAGGGGGAGCATCTTCAACTCTAAAATTTAAAACACTAGTCAAGGTTTCATTATTTGCTCTACCCGACACAACCACATCCATACTAGAAACTCCTGCATTTGGTGCAGCAAAATATCTACTTCCATTTTTTAAAATGCTACCATTTTTTCCATTAACTCTAATTGAAGATAAATCAGCAATTCCAGGAAATGCAACTTTAATTTCGTTTCTTAAGCCTATGTAAAAAACTTGCATATTCAATGGAGATACTATGGCATCATTAGGTTTATTTATAACATAAAATTTTTGATCAACACCTAAACTATCAATTTCTCCATCTGCTTTAAAGATTAAAAAACCTGTTATATTTTTAATTCCAGGAGTAGAAAATCTCTTATCTAAAACTATTTTACCATTTACAATACTAAACTCAGATTCTTTTAAATCGACACCATCAATTTTAAGGTCAACAACATCCGGTTTGAAACTTGAATCTGTTCTTCCAACAACAACCGCCGCATCAACTGTTGAGTTTGTATAATAAGCAGATTGGGTTGTCTCTAAAAGAGTATCAGTATTATCAAGGCTTAATTTTCTGTCTTTAGTTTTACTCGTTAGTGAATTTAAAATTTCATACTCAACAGCTCTAATGTCAGATTGTATTTTAGTAAACTTTGAAAGTGATGCTATCAAAGGAAATCCTTGATAATTATATTCTAACCAAGGTTGATAATTACCGTCAGAATTTAAAACATCGTCACTGTAATTAAATCTACTTTCTAGATTTGAAATTGCAGAAGAAAAGCTGTAATTAGATTTTATTGTTCTTTCATCTCTAGAAATGATAGAATCTAAAACAGCTGTTACGTTTGTTTTGAAAGATGAAAAATAGGAAACAAACTCTGCTCCTTTTTCAGAATTTCCGTCACCTTTAAAAAATAATTCATCAAGATCAACAGACTTATCCATAATTTGATAATCAACCATTGTAACTTCAGTTTTTTCACCATCTTCATTTTTTACTGAAACATTTGTCAAATAATTATTTTTATCAAGTGAAATGAGAGAGTCTTTAAGCATTTGAATATATGACCAATAATCATCTGTTAAGTCGCGGAGTTTAGGTAACTCTTCTGAGGGAATCTTGTAATAATCTTGGTTACTATTTAAATCAATCGTTGTATATAAATCATCAATTGAGGATTTTAATTCAGCAGTTGACTTTTCCATGTCTTCACTCAAGATTCCTAAAGTTCCTAATACTTCTTTACTTATATTTAGAGCCAACATAGCGATAAACACCAAATACATCATGTTTATCATTTTTTGTCTAGTATTTACTTTTTCAGCTGCCATTATTTGTTCATTCCTTCGAGCATAGCTGCATACTTGGCATTTAACTCATTGATTGTTGCTTTCATTTTTGTTAATTCTTCTCCAAGTCCATCAGGTATATTCATTGATTGTGTTGATGCGTTAACTTCAGACAATGTGGTATTGAGTGAATCATATAGCTTATTTATATCACTAAGTTTAGATGAAGCATCAGAAAGATTAGAGCTGTAATTAGTCATGTTTTTACTGATATCATCTGGAACAGCTAAAGCTGAAGTAGCTTTTGCAGCCATTGACAAATTTTTATTTAATGTAGTTAGACCAGAAACTGTTTGATCAACTGCTGATTGAAGATTTTGAGTTTCAGCTTCGATAGTTTGTAATCCTTTATCCTCAACCGATGAATCTCCTGTTAAATAACCTTGAATACCAGCAATAGCAAAAATTATTGCCTCTGTCACAAGACCTACTGAAAGCATCAAATTACCTGTTATTGGACCAAGGTCTGCATGTGTAATTTTTAGTAGTGCACCAATGATTACAACTGAAGCACCAACACCAAACATTAACTCAATAACGTTTTCTGGTAAAAATTTCTTTTTAGATTTCATAATTATGTTTTAATTAAAATATTTTATTTGGGTTTTCTTGAAAACCAACATCTTCTCCTAAGTAACTTTGAACAGTTCTAAATCCAATGTATGATCTCTTTTTATTTTGATACTCATAGTCTCTAGTGGAAACCTTTAAAAAATGAGCTACATCTTTCCATGAACCACCTCTAACAACTTTTCTTTGATTATCTTCTGATCCTTCAACATTCGGGTTTAGACCCGCAACAAAATCATTGGCTCCTTTTTCAAAATTTGAATCAGTCCATTCAGCAACATTTCCAGACATATTATATAGACCATAATCATTTGGCCAATATGATTCTGCCTCTGCAGTATATAAAATTTGGTCAGCTGCGTAATCACCTCTTTCTGGTTTAAAATTAGCTAAGAAACAACCTTTATCATCATATGTATATGGTCCTCCCCAAGGATATTCTGCTCTTTCAATACCGCCCCTGGCAGCGTATTCCCACTCAGATTCAGTAGGTAATCTGTACCTACTATCCAACTGAATATCTTTCTTTCTCTTTCTATTGTGTTGATTTTTATAAAATGTTCTCCAATTGGCAAAAGCTTTTGCTTGTTCCCAAGAAACACCAACAACAGGATAATCAGCGTATGCATCATGCCAGAAATAATCATTATGCATTGGTTCGTTGTAACTATATTCAAAATCTTTGTACCAAACTGTAGTGTCAGGATAAACTTCTATTTCTTTGTAATCGCTCCACTTATTTTTTTCTATATCAAACTCTCTAAAGCTATACTTAATTCTTTTAGTTTTAAATGCTCTTAAACCATTGGGAGTTGAATCAGCAGGAATAAAATATCCTTCATAATCATCTAATAAATCAGGTCCTATTCCCCCCTCTAAAATAGCTGCATAATTAGCATCAAGGTAATCAGACCTTTCCCATGGAATTTTATTGTCCCAGTTTAGACGATATGTAGATTTATCATTTATATCAAGAATACCTAAACCATTTTCTTCTAAATATTCTTGATAAGCTGTTTTTTCTTCACCATCATCAATTCTACTATACACTGGCATAAAGTCCCATAAAGGATCATCTTCACTCATATCTTCACCAATTTTTTCATATGCTGCTTTAGCAATTTCATGTCTTACTACAGAATCTCTAACCCAATTCACAAATTGTCTGTATTCGCTATTAGTAATTTCTGTTTCATCCATATAAAATGCTTTAACAGAAACCGTTTTCAATGTAGGATTTTGATCTAAAGCAGCGTTAGGATTAGATGGTCCCATTGTAAAAGATCCGGATGGTATTAAAACCATACCATTGGGTTGAGTTGGAAAAAATTTATTGGATTTTAC
>JAYNRW010000112.1:0-4094 GCA_038114965.1 Flavobacteriaceae bacterium
CACTTCCAGAAACACCTGTTATAACTATAAATTGCTTTTTAGGTATATCAACTTCAATTCCCTTAAGATTGTGCATTCTAGCACCTTTTATGCTTAAATATTCAGTATTTTTTTTAGTAGAATTCATTTTTTTGAATAAATACAAATATAGTGCTAAACTTTACTAAATATGATTAGATTTATCACACTTTGAATATTATTAAATTAAAATGTATATTTGACTTATAAAAATCACGCCTATAGAATAACATTACTCTAAAAATTTTAATAAAACTCAGTTTTATAAATAAGTAATGTTATGAAAAAATCAATAATTGCCGATTCTATTTTAGTTTCAAAATATATTTCTGGAGATGAAAAATCCTTAGAAATCTTAATCAACCGTCACAAACAGAGGATATATAGTTTTATTTATTCTAAGTTGTACGACAGAGATTTAACTGAAGATATCTTTCAAGATACCTTTATTAAAGTTATTAGAACTTTAAAACTTGGAAATTATAATGAAGAGGGGAAATTTATCTCCTGGGTAATGCGTATAGCACATAATCTGGTTATTGATCATTTCAGGAAAAATTCAAGAATACCAAAATTTGAAAATTCTCAAGATTTTGATATTTTTTCGGTACTTAAGAATACAGATATAGATATAGAAAATAAAATGATAAAGGATCAAATATTGGGTGAGGTTAAGAAAATTATAGAGTTTTTACCTGATGATCAAAAAGAGGTCTTGATTTACAGATATTATAATGATCTTAGTTTTAAAGAAATTTCTGAAAAAACAGGAGTTAGCATTAATACATCACTGGGAAGAATGAGATATGCCTTGATTAATTTGAGAAACATCATTAAAAAGAAAAATATAATTTTAACAACCTAACATAATATTCTAAATTTTTTTCCGTTTTCATAAAAAAATAATGAATGGAAAAAAACTACTTTTTTCAAGAGCAGATAGCTCTTGAACCAAAAAGAAAAACTATCAATTTTATTTTAAATTTTTCAAAATCAATAAAAGTTCAAAAGACAAGTTTGGGTTCAGTGATTATTGACTTAAATTAATTTATTTAGAATAGATTTTCTACCTATTTTCTTCATGATAATATCATTATCAATATTCCATCCCCTGGCTGGAGAATACTTTCTTGCATAATAGATTATTTGTAAGTGAAGTTTATTCCATTTTTTCTCTGGAAAAAGTCTTTTAGCATCCTTTTCAGTTTGAAACACACTTGACCCATTACTCAATCCCAATCTATACATTAATCTGTGAATGTGTGTATCTACCGGAAATGCTGGAATACCAAAAGCTTGAGACATAACTACACTAGCTGTTTTGTGTCCCACTGCAGGTAGTTCTTCAAGATGTTCAAATGTTTTTGGAACATAGCCGTTATGCTTTTCTATTATTATTTTGCTCAACCCATAGATTCCTTTACTTTTCATTGGTGAAAGTCCACAGGGTTTAATAATTTCTTTGATTTCCTCAACTGAAAGCTTGATCATATCATATGGGTTATCAGCTTTTTTAAATAAAATAGGGGTAATCTGATTAACCCTTTCATCTGTACATTGGGCTGATAAAAGAACAGCGATAAGTAATGTATAGGGGTCTTTGTGATTTAAAGGAACGGGAACCTTGGGGAATAAATTTTCTAATTCCTCAATTATATAATTTACTTTATTGACTTTGTTCAAATTATATTATTTTTGAACTCAAATATAATAATTATGAATGTTTTAAAAGTAGGTGATATTGCTCCAGATTTTAGTTGTAAGAATCAGTATGGTGAATTAATTAATTTATCAGATATGAAAGGAAAAAAAATTGTTGTTTTTTTCTATCCCAAAGCTAATACTCCAGGCTGTACCGCTGAAGCTTGTAATTTAAATGATAATTATAGTAGATTTAAATCCGATGGTTATGAAATTATTGGTGTTTCGGCAGATAATGAAAAACTCCAGAAAAATTTCAGTGATAAATTTAATTTTGGTTACAGTTTACTATGTGATGAGGATAAAAAAATTATCAATGACTATGGGGTATGGGGTACGAAAAAAATGTACGGTAAGGAATACATGGGCATAATTAGAAAAACCTTTGTTATTGATGAAAATGGAAAGATTTCACAAATTATTGAAAAAGTAAAAACGAAAGAACATTCATCCCAAATATTAGGATAACGATTATTTATTGTATCCGAAAAGATTAAATTTTTTGATTTTTGCAGCAACTGCCCTGGGTAGAAGCTTTTCCCATCCTTTAGAATTTTCCTTAATTTGGTTTAAAACTTCATGAGAATATATTTTTAGGGATTTCAGGTTGTAATTATTTAAATCAACCACCTTACCATTAAATTTTAAAAACTTATAAAGTTCTTTCATTCTTGGATGAACTTTTAAATTATCACTGTTTATAATTTCATCTTTCTCATTTAGCATGGGATAGAGATAGATTCTCATATTTTTGAAAAATAATTTACCAAAAGCCTCTAATATTCCTCCACTGAGATGGGTGTAGTATTTTGGGTCGAATATTCTTACCAGATTGTTAACCCCCATGGTTAATCCGATTTTCTTTTTAGTATACAATGAAAAATATTCAACTAATTTATAATACTCTTTAAAATTTGTAATCAAAACTGTTTCACCTAAAGATCCTAGGAGTCTTGCACGATCCATAAAGTCCTTTTCATCAATTCCCCCATCAGTAGTTAAATCCACCATTGTTATTTCAAATATAACTATGGTGTCTTTTTTATCTACATGTCTCTCATTAACAAACATTTCCAATGAATTTTCATACATTTCTTCATTTACTTTAGTAACTGGCCTGAATCTTCCACGAAGAGCTAAAATATTTTTTTTATAAAGAGCGGCAGCTGGTAATAAATTATTTCCGTCGGGTCCAAACATTACGGCGTCTGTCATGCCATTTTTAACCAATTCCAAGCTTAATATCCTATTGTCGACTTCTTTAAAAGCAGGTCCCTCCAAATTCACGGTATCGATTTCTATCTGGTCATTGTTAAGATGATCATACAGGTATTTTATGATTTTTTTAGGGGTTTTAAAATGATAAAATGCACTATATATTAGGTTTGTGCCAAGAACTCCAAGAGTTTCTTGCTGTTGACTAGCTGTGTTTTCTTTAAATCTGACGTGAAGAATTATCTCGTTATATTTCTCTTTTGGATTTATCTGATATCTGATACCAACCCATCCATGCCCATTGTATTTTTTCGCAAAATCAACAGTAGCGACTGTATTTGCATAACAAAAGAACATTTTATTTGGTTGGTTTTTTCTTTGGATTCTCTTTTCGATTAAATTAGTTTCATGCTTAAGCATTTTTCTTAAACGATTCTCAGTCACATATCTTTGGTCATCTTCAATCCCATAAATATCATCGCTGAAGCTTTTGTCATATGCAGAAATTGCCTTGGCAATTGTACCAGAGGCACCACCGACCCTAAAAAATTGTCTTACAGTCTCCTGTCCTGCACCAATTTCTGCAAATGTTCCGTAAATATTCTCGTTTAGATTAATTCGTAAAGCTTTCTGCTTTATTGTGGGAATGGCTTCTATGTGTGAATCACCATTTAGAGATACCTCATTCATAAGGTGTGTTTTTACAATAACAAATGTATTAAATAACTCTAATTAGATGAAAAAAAATAGTGTATTTTTGAATTTGGTAGATTATGAAAATTACTTTTTTAGGAACAGGTACATCACAAGGTATTCCAGTTATTGGAAGTAATCACCCAGTTTGTCTTAGTGATGATAAAAAAGATACAAGATTAAGGACATCGGCACTTATTCAATGGGATAATAAAAATATCATAATTGATTGTGGTCCAGACTTCAGAGCTCAAATGCTAAATTCTAAATGTAATAGAGTAGATGCAATTTTTTTTACCCATGAACATAATGATCATGTTTCTGGGCTTGATGATATAAGGCCTTTTTATTTTAGACAAGGAAATATTCCCATTTATGCAAGTGAAAGAGTTATTCATGCGTTAAATAAAAGATTTGATTACATATTTAAAAATAGCTGAAAATATAAAAGGATGCGAATGTACATG
>JAYNRW010000113.1:0-4079 GCA_038114965.1 Flavobacteriaceae bacterium
TAACTGAATATGACAGTAATATTCAAATACCAGCTAAAGCATTTCTATATAGAACACCTGGAATGAACAATCGTGATTCATATGTTTTACAATATATTTCTGCTGTTCTAACTGGAGGAAAAAGTTCCAGAATGGTTAAAAGAATGGTTGATGATGAAAAACTAGCTTTACAGGTTATTGCATTCAATCAACCTCAACAAGATTATGGAAAATATTTAATGCTTTCACTGCCTGTGGGAGATACATCTCTTGAAAAACTAATGTCTACTATGGATGAAGAGATAGAAAAAATAAAATCAGAATTAATTTCAGAAAGAGAATATGAAAAGGTGAAAAATCAATTTGAAGTTCAGTACATACAAAGTAATACAAGAATTGAAGGAATAGCAAATAGTCTTGCAAGAGCTCACATGTTGTATGGCGATATTAATATCGTTAATGATGAAGTAAATATATATAGAAGTATTACAAGAGAAGAAATCAAAGAAGTTGCAAACAAATACCTCAATAAAAACCAAAGAATTGAGGTGGATTATCTAGCAAAAAAATAAAACTATGAAAAAAGTAAAATTATTATTAGTCTTAACTCTACTATTCACAATTAATATTAATAGTCAAGATGGTGATTATGTTAAACCAATAGATAGAAGTATTCAACCAAAACAAGGTGAAACTCCAACCATCGATTTGAAGAAACCTACCATTTTTACTTTAAAAAATGGGCTTACTGTAATTGTGGTTGAAAACAAAAAACTACCAACTTTTAGTGTTAGAATCACCATAGATAACCCACCATTACTTGAAGGCGATAAATCTGGATTAAATTCTCTTTCAAGCTCGTTGTTTGGAGAGGGTTCTGAAAATATTACTAAGGAAGTATTTAATGAGGAGGTAGATTATCTTGGTGCCACTATTTCTTTGGGAATGGGATTTGCTTATGCTAATGGTCTTTCCAAACATCAAGAAAAAATATTTGAATTACTTTCTGACGCAGCACTAAATCCAAATTTTTTACAAGAAGAATTAGATAAAGAAAAAAATATTCTAATAACTGGTATAAAGGCTGATGAAAATAGTCCTGCAGCGATTGCTGAAAGAGTTACTGGTATTTTAACATATTCAACTGATCATCCATATGGTGAATATTTAACTGAAGAAAGCATCAAAAATGTTACATTAAAAGATATTGAAAATAATTACAAGAGAATGTTCAGACCCAATAACGCTTACATGGTTGTTTCTGGGGATGTTGATACCGACAAAATTAAAGAGTTAGTTAATGATAATTTTTCCAAATGGAAAGCATCTAAAAAAGATTTAGATAATGAAATTGTAAGTCCTCAAGATGTTTCTTCTACAGAGATTAATATTATTGATATGCCTGATGCTGTACAATCTGAATTGAGAGTTCTAAATATTACTAATCTCAGAACCAATAGTGAAGATCATCACGCAGCACTTGTTACTAATTATATTCTTGGTGGAGCTTTTGGAAGTTATCTTAATATGAATTTGAGAGAAGAAAATGGATGGACCTATGGAGCTAGAAGTAGTATTGCTCGAAATAAATGGACAAGTGCAACATTTAGAGCCTCTACATCAGTAAGGAATGAAGTGACTGATAGTGCAGTAGTAGAAACTTTAGGAGAAATTAATAGAATTAGAGATGAATTTGTAAGTGATGAAATGCTTTCTACTGCAAAAGCAAAATACTTAGGAAATTTTATCATGTCAACTGAAGATAAATCATTACTTGCCGACTTTGCTGTGAATATTAAAACACAAGATTTACCTGAGGATTTTTATGAAACATTTATTTCAAAAATCAATAGTGTTACAAAAGAAGATGTTAAAAGAGTTGCAAACAAGTATTTAAAGCCTGAAAACTTAAGAGTTATTGTAGTAGGTAAGGGTGCTGATATAGCAGATAAATTAGAGAATATTACTTACAAAAATAAGTTGATTCCAGTAAAATATTTCAACAAGTATGGTGAAGAAATTGATAAACCTATTTTCAAAAAAGTAATTAGTTCAGATGTTACAGTTGCATCTATATTAGAAAAATATATTTCTAAGGTAGGTGGAAAAGATAAGCTAAGTGCAATAAATACAATATCTATTGTTGCTAATGTTACAATTCCAGGTGCACCTTTTACACCAAGAGCTGATATCAAGGAAAAAAGTCCAAATTTAAGTTCATTAGTTATGTCTGTTGAGGGGATGGGTACATTAATGACTCAAAAATTTGATGGTGAAGGTGGATACATGGAACAAATGGGACAAAAAATTCCTATGGAGAAAGATCAAATCGAAAGTTCAAAAAGTAAAAAGGGACTGTTTGAAGAAATTTATATGGATGATTCTGAAATGGAAATAATAAGTCTAGGACCTGTTGATGGAAAAGATGCCTATAAGATAAAAGTTAAAGAAAATAACTTTAGATATTATGATGCTGAATCCGGACTAATGATTATGACAGAAGAAGTTACCCAACAAGGAGGCAATACAATCACATCAATAACTAAATATTCAGATTATAAAGAAGTTGATGGTATCATGTATGCATTTAAAAGAGAAATTCAAGCAGGGCCTCAAAAAATTGATTTTGAAATTTTAACTGTGACATTTAACGAAGAAATTTCAGATGAATTCTTTAAGTAACCTTCTCTTTTTGGTTTACCAAATAAACTCCAAATAAGATTATTAAAGAAGCGAAGTATTGTTTTATGGTCAGTTCTTCTCCGTCAAGGACTGCCCATAAAATAGCTACTACAGGCATAGTGTAGGTTACGGCTGATGCAAAAAGAGGTGAAGCAATCTTTACAAATTTATTGAACAAAGTTTGAGCAATGGCACTGCTAAAAACCCCCAATATAAATACATACAATATTGAGTAAAGTACTTCTTTGTTCGAAAAATTTAAACTTCCAAAGTCAGAAAATAAGAGAATAATTACAGCAGGAGGTAAAATACTTAAAAAAATTCCAGCAGTTACAGCTGCAGGTGGAATATCAGTTAAGTAAGTTTTAATTAAATTAACCGATGTTCCATAACCAATAGTTGTTAAAACAATAAAAATGGCAAAATAAATATTTGAATCAGTATTAAGACTGCCTTCATAAAGAAGTAAAAATCCGCCTATCAATCCAATTACTAAACCTAAAACCTGCTTTCTAGTAAAAAATAAATTGAAAAAGAACACGCCAACAACTAATGTTGAAATTGGAGTAAGTGTAGTTAATATAGATGCAAGACCACTATCTATTTGAGTCTGTCCAAACCCAACAAGATAAACTGGAAAAAAAGTGCCGATATATGCTGTGATAATTATCCACTTCCATTTTTCTTTCTTTATTTTTATTAATGAATTGTATGAAAATATTATGATCACAAAAGCCGTAAAAATGATTCTTAAACTTCCTAGATGAATTGGTGATAATTCTGCTAATCCCTTTTTAATTAAAATAAAGGAACTTCCCCAAATTATTGAAAGTACTATAAGTAGTAACCATTTTTTATTGTAATTATTCATTAGTCCATTCAAAAGAGTCTACCATTTTTCTGATATCATTGCGAATATAATTTATATAGGGATATAATGAATCATAATTTGGTTTGGTTTCAAAATACAAACTGCCTGTTATAAAGTTATTACTCATGTCGGTGAGATAAAATTGGATATTTGCTGGGGAATCACCAATAAATGAATAAAGTCTTGAGTAAATATTTTTATCCAAATCTACATACTCACTTTCAATTATTTGATCACTAAACTTTGAGTTTTCAAATACTTTTTGATCAAATACACTTTTAAGTTCATCTATTGTACTTGAAACGATTATTTGGTTTATAAAGATTTTAGAATTTAAATTCTTGTAATGAATTTCATAATTACAATTATTAAAATTATTAATCGATGATTTTGTATTAATTAACAAAGTATAATTACAATCTAAATCTGAATTTCTGTAGGTTGGAATTTCAAGATTAGGAGCAAAAAAAGCTTTTTGTTTAGGTAAATTAACATCGTTATTACAAGAATAAATCACTAACAGCATTAAAATTATTCTCATAAAAAA
>JAYNRW010000114.1:0-4045 GCA_038114965.1 Flavobacteriaceae bacterium
GCATCGATACCAGGTGTATGCGGATATTTTTTTGTTACCCCAAAATTACCGCTACTTGAAAGTGCATCTTTATAGTTCAGGGAACTATAACTAACCTTTATAAGTAATTCACCATCAGGTAGATCATTAATAAATTTATCTTTTACAGAGATAGAAAATATTTTATCAATGCTTTGTTCAACAGTTATTGCTTTAAATGAAGTTTTCATTTTTAATTGATTATGTTTAAATGATACTATCTAAATAATCTTTTAATGGAATCCTCTTTCCCTCTAATTTTTAATTTAATTCCTTTGTCACCATAATCAGTATCTAATATTTCAGCTTGATTTTGTATTTGAGATAAAATTTTACCTTGCTTATATGAAATATTTAAATCAAAAACATTAAAGTCGCTTTCAATTTTCTCAATTAAGTGATTTTTCACATCATCCAACCTTAAATGATGCAATGCTGAAGTTAAAATTGCATTCCTGTAGTTAGACTTTAATTTTTTTATATCGTTTTCATTTTCAACAAGATCAATTTTATTAAATATGTAGCTTTTTGGTATCTCGTTAGCCCCAAGTTCATTAAGTACTTGAGAAATTGTTTCGAGGTGTTCGTCAATAATTTTTGAGGTTGCATCTAATACAATGAGAATGTGATTAGCTTCTAACAACTCTTTTAGAGTACTTTTAAATGATGCAACAAGATTGTGAGGTAATTTCCTTATAAAACCAACAGTATCACTTATAAGAACCTGATGTTTTTTGTTTAATATAAGTTTTCGAACAGTAGTGTCTAGTGTCGCAAAAAGCTGATTTTTTACATAAACATTATTCCCAGTTAACGAATTAAATAATGTTGATTTACCAGCATTAGTATAACCTACTAGAGCTACTCTGAATTCATTTACTCTGTTTTGACTTTGTGTTTTTCTTTCAGATTCAATTTTAGTTAGATCTAATTTTAACTTAGAAATTTTATCCCTTATTAATCTTCTATCAACTTCAATCTGCGTTTCTCCCATTCCAGCTCGAGTACCAACACCACCCATTTGCCTTTCAAGATGAGTCCATTGTCTTGTTAATCTTGGTAATAAATACTGACATAATGCTAGTTCTACTTGTGTCTTCGCTTCTCTGGTTTTAGCATGCTTTTTAAATATATCTAAAATTAGAGAGCTTCTGTCTATGACTTTGATTTTTTTAGCAAGTTTATGATAATTTTTAACTTGAGCAGGGCTGAGTTCATCATCAAATATTATAACATTCGCACCTAATAATTTTGCTTGATCAATAACTTGCTGTGCTTTTCCTTTACCAATATAAAAGGCAGGATTTATTTTTTGAACTTTTTGTGTGATTTCACCCAGGGTTTCAACATTAGCAGTTTGCGCTAACATTTTTAATTCATCCAAATGGTTTCTTACGTCACCATCAAAGACTTTAGGTGATATTATTCCAATTAATAGAGCTTTATCCAAATCTACAAATCATTTTCTATTATTTTTGAAAGTAGGTCTTCCAGCCCAAGTTTCTATCCAAAATAAGATTATTGCAAATATCAAAAATATTTTCCATAATGTTTTACCATGTCTTATTTCTTTAAATACATTAATGAGATCATGACTAGCTGTGATAAATTTATATTCTAACCCATTTAATAATATTTCAATCTCAGCTGCAGAAATTTGTTTTGAGACTATTTCATTTGGATGTAATTCTGTCGCAAAAGAGGTGAATAATTCTTTATTTTTATAAACATTATAAATACCCAACTCATCAGTGTTCGTAATTTTTAAACCTTCCATGGTAAAATCAGGTACTATTAAATTACTAACTCCTGATGGAGATTGAACCTCCCATTCATTTCTTACTTCATTCCCATTTAATATAATCCATTTAGAGTCACCAACTAATATTGGCAAAGAATTAATCTCATCCGTACCCCCAAGAATAATCAGTTTATGCATTAAAGGAATCAACAAACCTCTAAGAGTAAGATCATTCCAATTTAAGTTTAATAGAGATGTAAAATAAAAAATTTTGCCACTTCCTCTATCAAAATCAATAAGAAAAGGGTCTCCATTATTTAATTCTAAATGAACTTTTTGATTCGCCTTAGGAATGTGCTTTACATAGCTAAAAACTTCAGGTAGCTCATTTGATAATTTCCTCACATTTAAATCTGAAAGAATATGATCCCCCTTTGTAGGCATGATAACATTAAAATGTCCACTATTTATTTCTATTTTTCTAGTCGCTACAGGGAATCTTAGATTGGAAAAATATTTCTGATAGACAGGATCAGGTTCTATGCCTCCAGAAAACCATATTAAACCACCCCCATTTTTTAAAAAAACATCTAACTCATTGAATGCTGCTTCAGTTATCGCTTCAGGGTTATGTACAACTAAAATATCTGTATCATCAACAAAAAGTCTATTTAAAATGGGTTGTTTTCGCAGTTCAAGGTTGATCAACTGCTTGTTAGGATCAATCGCATTTATTATTAGATCAAATATGTTATAATCTTGTTCTGAATTACCAATAATTAAACAATTAATTTTATTTAAAATAGGAGTGCTTAGGTACCAAATATTATCATTTAAATAATCATCTTTAGGAAGCCTAACACTTCCTTGTAACATACCCTTTTTGTTAGGATAAGCCTGAAAGATAAAATCTTTATTTGCTCCCCCTTCAAAATCTGAGATAACTTGCCCCACTCTTCCATTATCAAATAACAGGTTTATTGGAATGTTGTTAGTTTCTGTTTGGTTAGAATTATTTACGGTTGTTTTAATTTTTAAAAGTTGGTCTGGTACTTTTATCCTACTAAGTACATCCAACCGATTTATTGAAAGATTATTTATTACTTCGCCAACATCAATTAAATAATATTTCCAATTCTTAGATAACGAATCCACAAAATCACTTTTTGTTTGAAAATCGCTAATTAGAATACACTCACGTATTGGCTCAATTACATCTAGAGTAGTTGTAAGTGAATCTAAATTAAACCAAATGTTATCATAATTTTGAGTAGGTTTAATTTGATCAATTACCATTTTTTTATTTTCATCAGAAGTTTTACCTGAAAAAAGAATTTTAGGAGGGCATGTTTGAGCTATACTTACAGTTGTGTTTTGTTCATAAATTTCTAATAGTTCTTTTGCAATTTCTGTTGCTTTATCGAATGAATTTTTTCCTTCAATAAAACTATTCATGCTGGATGAATTGTCTATGACAATCAATAACCGAGTTTCTAATTCAGTTGATAACCATCCAGGTATGAAGCCTCTGGTAACCGGTCTTGACAACATTAGCACAAGTGCTGAAATAATTCCAATCCTAAGCATTAATAAAATAAACTTCTTAAACTTCACATTCCGAATTGAATTGTCTTCCATACTTTTTAAAAACTGAACTGAGCTAAATTTTACTTTTTTTACATTAAAACGATTTAAGAAATGAATTAAAACTGGTATTCCTATACCAAAAAGAAAAATTAAAGCTGTTGGAGCAAGAAAAGTCATTATACAATATTAAAAAAATACATAGATAATCCTGAAAAAATTGGTATTGATAAATTATCATTAATTTTCATGGATGATAATTCAGTCAATGTAGCAATGAACGCACCAAACATTATAGTGGATGTGATTAGACCAAAACTAAACAATTGCCCAATCATGCAACAAGTAACGAAACATGCAATTGATCCTGATAAAGTTTTACGACCAATTTTTAGAAAAGGATAATTCATTCCAACTAGAGCAGCAAATGTATCTCCCACAGCCAAAAAAAATAAGGCTATAATGCAAAAAGGCTTAGGGATTAAAATAATAGTAATTAATGAGCCTGCAAATACCCATGTTGCCCCCGTAATCTGGCCTTCTTTTTCAGACTCTCTCATCATAAAGTATAAATATTTTTTAAAAAATTTATGGAGCATACTATATTGATTTCTAAAAACTTCAATAAAAAAACAAAAAATTAACATTAGTGATAAAAAAATCAACATTTCCAATCTATCTGTAAAAAAATAAACAAGTATT
>JAYNRW010000115.1:0-3939 GCA_038114965.1 Flavobacteriaceae bacterium
TTATTATACACTTCTCTCCTCATATTAATTAACATAAAAAAGCATCTATTTTAACTAAAATCATTATGTTTGTGGTTAGATCAAATAGTAAATAACACTAAAATGAAAAACTTTGTAAAAATATTTCTTGTATTTGCCCTTGTAGTTTTCACTTCAAACTCATGGTCGCAAGACAAGAACAATCCTTGGCAATTTAGCTTTGGTACAAGTGCATTAAACTTCAATGGTACTAATGTTTCTGGTCCAAATGGTAAATTTTCAAATGAGCTTTTTGATGAGTATTTTAATTTCGAAGAACACTGGAATACACAAGAAACTATCTTGAGTACATTAAGCCTTTCTAGATATGCTGGTAACGGTTTCTCAATTGGATTAAGAGCCTCAATTAATAAGTTTAACAAACTTTCCGATAATTACGGAGAGTATCCTCAAAACAGATTGCCAAATGCAAAATCTATGATTTCAGCAGATGTAATGGTTATTAAAGATTTTAGCGAGTGGTCATTTTATAAATTTGAGCCATTTGTAGAATTAGGTGCTGGTCAATCTTTTGTAGGAAAAGAAAAGGATTATTTCATTAATGCTGGAGTAGGTGTTCATTATCCAATAAGTGATAAAGTAGCTATTAAGTTTAATACTACTTACAGAAAAAACTTTAAAAATGATGGAATGGTAACCTTTTCTCCTAATCTAATTCCTCATTTTCAACACAATCTAGGAATTTCTATAAATTTCGGAGGAAAAGATTCTGATAAAGACGGCATCTATGACCAACACGATGATTGTCCTCAAGTTCCAGGGTTGCCATTATTCAACGGTTGTCCTGATTCAGATGGAGATGGTATTGAAGACTCTAAAGATGCTTGTCCTGACACACCTGGATTGTTAGAATTTAATGGGTGTGCTGACTCTGACGGAGATGGCGTTGCTGATCCAATGGATAAATGTCCTGCAGTTGCTGGATTATCAAAATTTGATGGATGCCCTGATTCTGATGGAGATGGTATAGAAGATGCTAAAGATGCATGTCCAAATGAAGCTGGACCAAGAAGATTCAATGGTTGTCCGGATTCTGACGGTGATGGTGTTGCTGACCCACAAGATAAATGTCCAAATGATGCTGGACCTGCTGATAATGATGGATGTCCAGAACCAACTGAAGAAATAATGGCTGAATTGAATGCTGTTGGAGCAGGAGTTCCTTTTGAGCTTAATAAATCAGACATTACACCTAACGTTGCTAGTATTTTAGATTTAATTTCTCCAATTATTAAGAAATATGCTAATTCTAATTTCTTAATTGAAGGTCATACTGACACATCTGGTCCAAAAGCATTTAATCAAGTATTATCTGAAAGAAGAGCAGAATCAGTTAAATCATATTTGGTTTCTAGTGGAATAGCAGAAACTAGACTTTCTACTGTTGGATATGGTGAAGAAAGACCAGCTCAATCTAACAAAACAAGAAAAGGCAGAATTGCTAATAGAAGAGTTGAATTCAAAGTAGTTGAATAAAAACTTTATTAGTAAATAGATAAATAAAAGCGCCTATAATTAGGCGCTTTTTTTATTTTTAAAGAAATGAAAACATTCTTCGAATCTGTTGTTAATGATGTTTTGTCTCAGGTTGTCCTTGACAAAACTTTTTTCATTATACCCAATCGAAGATCCAAAACTTTTTTAAAGAAAGAAATAATTAAATCAATAAAAGGAGCTGCTTTATCCCCAAATATTATTAGTATCGATGATTTTATAGAACTTATTTCAGAAAAAAAAGAATCCCCAAAAACAGCTCAAATATTTAACCTTTATGAGGCCTATATGAATGTCTCTAAAAAAAAGGATTTTGATTCTTACAGCACTTTTAGAAATTGGTCAAATATGTTATTGAATGATATTAATGATGTAGACATGTCTTTAGCCTCAAGCGATGAAGTTTTTAAGTATTTGTATGAGATACAAAAACTTCAAACATTTTCAGATGAAGATGCTAAAAGTAAACTTGAGTTTTGGAAGATGATTCCTGAAATCGTTAATGAATTCAAACAAATTCTTATAGAAAAAGAAAATCAAACAAAAGGCCTTTGTCATCTTATTGCCAGAGATAATATTGAGATGTTTTCTAATTCATATTCAGATCATTCTTTCATTTTTCTAGGCCTAAACTCACTCTCAAAGTCCGAAGAGCTAATTATTAATCATTTACTTGAAAATAATAATTCAAAAATTTATTGGGATTGTGAATCAGATTATATTAAAAATAGAAATCATCAATCTGGATATTTTTTCAGGAAATATATTAGTCAATGGCCACATTATTCCTCTCAACCTTTCAAATGGGAATCGGATAATTTGAATCACGAAAAGAACATTAATATATATGAAACTTCAAAAAAAGTTTCACAAATAAAAACCATTTCAAATATTCTTAGTCAGATAAGTAAAAAAGATGAAGATAAAAGAACTGCAATTATTTTACCGCAAAATGAAATGCTAAGACCTCTTTTAAACTCGATCCCTCATAATATTTCTGATATTAATGTTTCAATGTCAATACCATTAATTGATTTTGAATTACCTGAGCTAACCTTATCTTTCTTAAATCTTTATGTAAACTCAAAATCCAACAGATTTTATCACAAAGACATAATAAATGTTTTATCTAACAATCTTTTTGTTCTGATTTTTAAGGATCAAATAGAAGCAATAAACACTCTTAAATCAGCTGTTATTGAAAAGAATATGATTTACGTTTCTAAAAAAGATTTAAAGAACTCTTTTAGGTTAAATAAAGTAGCTCAAGGGATGTTTGATTTAGATGAAAACACCATTCTTAATTCACTAGAGGAAATGGTTGAATTATATATCAAAACAGAAAATGATAAGTTGTCTTTAGAACAGGCAAATAAGACAAAACAAATAATTTTAATAATCAAAAACTTTAATGAAAAGCACAAGTTTAATTTAACTTTTGAATCATTAAGAGATTTTTATTTTGATGTTTTAAAAAACCAAAGCTTAAGCCTCGTAGGAGATCTCAACTCTAAAGTTCAAATCATGGGTTTGCTTGAGTCAAGAGGAATTGATTTTGATAATGTAATTATATGTTCAGCAAATGAGGGAATTTTACCAAAAAACAGCTACCTCTCTACATTTTTACCTTATGATTTAAGAAAAAAATTTGAACTACCTACACTTGACGAATCAGATGCTAGAGTTAGCTATGATTTTTACAGACTATTACATAGGGCTAATAATATTTCACTTACTTACAACTCAAGTCCGGAGGGAATTGATTCAGGTGAGAAAAGCAGATTTATATATCAGTTAGAATTATTGGGTAATAAAAAATACAATATTCAAAAATTTGTTTCGTCTTACCCACTAACTCCTTCATTAGCAGACCCTGAAGAATATGAAAAATCAGAAAAACTTATTTCAAGATTAGATGAAATTTCAGAAAAAGGATTTTCCCCCTCGGCCCTTAAGGATTTTCTTGAAGACCAAATTAGATTTTATGATAGATATGTATTGGGGGTTAATGAATTAGATTCTGTAGTGGAAAGAGCAGAACACAAAGGGATTGGAATAGTTTTTCACAATACAATGGAGGAAATTTACAAGCCATTTGTAGGTAAAAAACTTGAATTAAAAAGCTTAAAGAAATCATTAAAGAGTGTTGATGAAATTTTGAATCAAAAATTTATTGAGGAGTATGGTACCAGTTATAGATATGGGAAAAATATAATTGCATTTAAAGCTCTAGAAAAAAATATTTCAAAACTTATTCAAATGGATATTGATAAGCTTAATAAAGGAATTGAGATTGAAATTTTGGTAATTGAAGAGCTTTTGAAAATTCAGTTAAAAACAAAAACTGGTAAAAAGTTTTACTTGAAAGGCAAAATGGACAGAATTCAAAAAGAAAATGGTGTGGTT
>JAYNRW010000116.1:0-3902 GCA_038114965.1 Flavobacteriaceae bacterium
CCATTAAAGCAGCTGTTTCATCATGAACTGTTCCATGAACTAATTCATTTCTAAAGGTTGAATCCATTTCAGTAGGAACAATCTTGTTTAAATCATTATTTTTTAGAGGATTAAATTTAATTTGATAATTACTATAAAAGGATTGAGTTAAAAAATCATCAAAATTGGTTCCAGCAATATTTTCTGTAAGTTCTGGAATTAAACAGAAAAAAAGTCCTGAATATTTATACTCTCCAACATTATTTAGTTCAGTTTTTCTTATTCTCTTTTTAATTATTTTATAAAAATTAGATTTTATAAAAAGATTTTTTGAGAGAGATAAATTATTTGTCTTTTTCTTTTTGGATATAAATCTCTTTTTAAGATTTCCGTTTCTTTTTATTAAAGAAAATTGGTGGCTTATGTATGGTTTCCATCCAGCGGTATGAGTTAGTAAATCCTTTATTTTTGACTCTCCAATTTTAGTTCTTTTAAATTCTTTAAAATATTTTTCAATTGGAGAATTGATATCCAAATTATAGTCTTGGACTAGTTTCATAATAGCTAAACTTCCTGCCATTGTTTTGGTAATTGATGCTAAATCATAAATGTGATCATTTTCTACTTTGATAATTGAATCATAAGTGTGAAATCCATATGATTTTGAATAAATAAAATCGCCTTTTTTGATAAAAATTTGTGCACTAGGAAATGCTTTTAATTTTATAGAATTATTAATTAAACTGTCAATTAAGCTTGAGTTTTGAGAAAACCCATTTGAATATGAAAAAAGTATAATAACAATAACTATTTTAAATCTCATAAATTAGGAATTTTCAACTCATAATCTTTAACCAATGCTTTTTCAATTACAAGTTGTTTGTGAAGAGCTTTTATTGTATCAGTATAATTAACATCATTAATCCTATTCTTATTTTCTTTAGGATCTATACTCAAATCATAAAATTCCCATGTAGGAGTTGTCTTTTTCAGATTAACGCCTGTTTTATTTAGCCCATCTCCATAATTGTAAATCAGCTTGTGATTTTTAGATCTAATACCCAAATGAGCAGGTCTTTTCACATCATGCTGCCAATATCTGTAATAAATGAACTCTCTTTGCTGAGAGGAATTGCCAGTCAATATATTTTTAAAACTTGATCCTTGAAAGCTGGAGGGATCATTTAGATTGGCAAAATCTAAAAATAATGAAGGAATATCAATATTTAACAATAAGTCTTGAACTCTTGTATCCTGTTGTAATAATTTTGGATATGAAATAACAAACGGCATTCTTGCAGATTCTTCATAAAACCATCTCTTATCCATGTAACCATGTTCACCCAAAAAATAGCCTTGATCAGATGTGTAAATAACTACAGTATTTTCTATTAGATTTTCACTTTCCAAATAGTCTAAAATTTTTACAATATTATCATCAATTGCGGCTCCGCTTCTTAAAAAATCAGCTATGAACTTTTGATATGTTTTCGATCTAATTTCTTCTCTATTTAGATTTTCAGTATCAACTGGGTTACCAGGATATCTTTTGACTTCATTTTTTGCATCGTTTTGCCATCTTTCAGTGAGATTTTCAACAATCTGACCAATGTGCGATCTTCCAGAATCATTAGGATCAAATTCATACAGCGATTCTGGTTCAGGAAATTTTACATTTTCATTTAAAGAATTATGTCTTTCTGGATAATCAAAAGGTTCATGAGTAGCTTTGAAGTGAGTCATCATAAAAAAAGGTTTATCCTTATCTATTTTTTTCAACCAATCAATGGAACTATCTCCAATTATATCAGCAGAAAAACCTTTTTCTTGAAGACCTCCTTTACTTCCATCTTCCCAATTTTCACGAGTTTTAAAATAAGGATCATTATATAAACCTTGACCTGGAAGAACTTTATAATAATCGAATCCAGAAGGCTCTTTTTTTAAATGCCATTTTCCAATTAAAGAAGTTTGATAACCATTTTTTTGAAGAATTTTTGCAACATTTAGTGAGTCTGGATCTAATGCGTCAGGCAGATTGTAAACACCATTTATGTGACTATATTGACCTGTTAGTATAGAAGCTCTACTTGGAACACAGATTGAATTAGTACAAAATAGATTTTCGAGAACAACTCCTGACTTTTCAAGTCGCTTTATTCCATCATTTTTTACATAGTCTTGTAAAATTCCACCATATATTCCCCAGGCTTGTGATGTATGATCATCAGACATTATAAATAATATATTTGGCCTGTCCGATTCATTTTTGTCACAGCTTAAAAAAAACAACAATATTAATAGGGCTAGTTTTTTCATAGTTTTCAAACTAGATTATTTTTAATAAATTATATAGTAAATTAGGAATTAATTTTCAATTCGTTAATTTAATTGATGCTTACAAAAAAAATATTTTGTTGTTCTATTTTATTGTTGTTTTCAACAATTATTTTATCACAAGAAAGAATGAATAAACTAGCTAATCAAAAGAGTTTATATTTAAAGCAACACTCTACTAATCCTGTAGATTGGATGCCATGGGGTTCAGAAGCTTTGGATTTAGCTAAACAAGAAAACAAACTTGTTTTAATTAGCGTAGGTTACTCATCATGTCACTGGTGTCATGTAATGGAAGAAGAAACATTTAGTAATTCAGAAGTCGCTGAGGTTATGAACTCTAATTTTATCAATATTAAAGTCGATAGAGAAGAAAGGCCTGATGTTGATGAGTTGTATATGAAATCTTTGGTATTAATGACAGGAAGTGGTGGATGGCCAATGAATATAATTGCTCTTCCGGATGGATCTCCAATTTGGGGAGGAACCTATTTGCCAAAAACAAATTGGATGAATGTTTTAGTTCAGATTGATGAATTATTTAAAAAAAGATTTAATGATGTCCAAGATTATGCTAATAAACTTAAAAAAGGGCTTCAGCAAGAAAATATGATTCAAGTCAAACTTGAAAGTGAAGAACTTTTTGAAAAAATAAAAGAGACATCATCATCATCTTTTGAATTTACAGATAAATTAAATGGAGGATTAAAGACTTCACAAAAGTTTCATTTACCATCAATGCTTAATTTTTTTCTTCGTGCTGGTTATCAGTTTGAAGAAAAAAAATACCATAATCATGTTAACCTAACATTAAAAAATATTGCATTTGGGGGGATTAATGATCATGTTGGTGGAGGGCTGCATAGATATACTGTAGATTCAATATGGCATGTCCCTCACTTCGAAAAAATGCTTTATGACAATGCTCAAATGCTTTCTGTATTTTCAAAAGCGTATAAATCTAACAACGACTTATTATACAAAGATCAGTTAGAAAAAATATTCAATTTTATAGAAAGAGATTTAACCTCAAGTGAAAATTTAATTTACTCTAGCATTTCTGCAATAACTGAAATTAATAATAAAAAAGTTGAAGGAGATTTTTATGTGTGGAATAAAAATGAAATTAAAAATACACTTAAAGATAATTATGAAATTTTTTCTGAATACTTTAATATTAATGAATTTGGATATTGGGAAAAGGATAAATACATATTAAAAAGGGAAAAAGATAATTCATATTTCACAAAAAAATTTAATATTTCTAATGATAAACTAGAAAAAATATTATCCAAATCTCTAATCGATTTAAATGTAATACGTGAAAAAAGAGTCAAACCAGAAATCGATAAAAAAGTAATAACATCTTGGAACGCATTGACCGTAATTGGATTAAATGATGCTTTTGAAGCCACAGGAGATAAAAAATATTTAAAAATGGCTTTAGAAATTACAGAAGCAATTGAAGATAATTTAATAGATGATAAATTAAATATAAAAAGGTCTTTATCAATATCTGACGAGAAAATTCAATTCTTGGAAGATTATAGTTATCTAATTTTTGCATACTTAGGATTATACCAATC
>JAYNRW010000117.1:0-3169 GCA_038114965.1 Flavobacteriaceae bacterium
TGACTTAAAATTTAGTTATGAATAGAAAGTATATTTTTTTATCATTTTTTATAGCACTATTTATTTCATGTGATAATTCTAAAACAGGTATTGATATTAGTGTTTATGAAAAAGCTGTAAAACACTTACCACAAAACCTTAACAAATTTGTAACTAATACTATAATATCTCAGAATTGGGATAATGATGTTTTATACTTTAAAACTAAAAATGATACTATTTTCAAATCATTATCAATTGATATTAATGAATTGGAGATTAAAGAAAGTGAATATCCCGCGAGTAACAATCCAAGACGAAGTTATCTTGAATACGCCTCACCTGATGGTAAAAAAAGTATTTACATAAAAAACTTTAATCTCTGGGTCAAAGATTTAACTACAAATAAAAGCAAACAACTCACATTTAATGGATATGAAGATTATGGATACGGAACAAATAATGCAGGATGGATAAAAAATGAAAGACCAGTTTTAAAATGGTCACCTGATTCTAAAACCATAACAACATTTAGACAAGATGCGCGGGGAGTTGGAGAAATGTACTTAGCCACAACAAATGTAGGTCATCCAAAACTTGAAAAATGGAAATATACATTACCTGGTGATGAAAAAATATTTGAAATTGAAAGAATTTTTATTGATGTCAATTCTGGAAAAATTACACCTTTTAAAATGGGTAGGGATTTCCAAAGATCTACAACTACTGATCATATTGCGGATTGGGATGGAACTTTGTTAGATGCTAATTTTAGCAAGGACAGTAGAAAACTTGCATTTATTTCATCTACAAGAGATCATAAAGAAGCTCATCTTCAAGTAGCCGACGTAAGAACAGGTAATATAAAATCAATTTATAAAGAAATTACTAAAACTTATTATGAGTCTGGAGTTAGTGGAGAAAATTGGAGAGTATTTTTTGACACTAATGAATTCTTATGGTACTCTGAAAAAGATAATTGGGGCCATCTTTATCTTTACGATTTAAAAACAGGTAATCTAAAAAATAGAATTACTAGTGGTAATTGGCTTGTAAGAGATGTTTTACATATAGATGAAACAACAAGAGAGATCTTTTTTACAGGTGGTGGAAAAGAGGAAGGAAATCCTTATCATGTATATCTTTATAAAGTAAATTTCGATGGCTCTGACTTAACTTGTTTAACGCCAGAAAAAGGAACTCACAGTATTAATCCATCAGAAAATTGGAATTATTTTACAACAACATATTCCTCTACTGATAATCCACCAATTACTCTTTTAAAAAACAGAGATGGTGAAACATTAAAAGAAATAAACAGAGTTGATATTTCAGAATTGTTCAATAATAATTGGCAAAAACCAATTGAGTTCACTGTTAAAGCAAGAGATAATGAAACCGATTTATATGGAATTATGCACTTACCTAGCTTTTACAATGAAAATGATAAATATCCTGTATTAAATTATATTTATCCAGGACCTCAAGCTGGTAGTGTTAGAAATTATTCTTTTTCCACAACAAGAAGGGACTTTCAATCTTTAGCTGAGTTAGGGTTTGTAGTTGTAGCAGTTGATGCAATGGGTACGCCTGGAAGATCTAAATCTTTTCATGATGCATATTATGGTAATATGGGTGATAATGGATTACCTGATAATATAAAAGCAATTAAAGATCTGGCTAAAGAATATAAAGGTATGGACATTGAAAGAGTTGGTATTTGGGGACACTCTGGTGGTGGATTTGCGTCAACTAGAGCAATTTTAGAGTATCCTGATTTTTATGATGTAGCTGTCTCAAGTGCTGGGAATCACGATAATAGAAATTATGAAGCTGATTGGGGTGAAAAATGGCAAGGTCTGTTAGAAAACATTGAGATTGATGATAATGAAAGATCTAATGACTATGATTTTACAAAAACTAATTATGACAATCAAGCGAATCAATTATTAGCAAAAAATTTAAAAGGAAAATTATTACTAGCTCATGGAAATCTAGACAACAATGTGCCTCCTTACAATACCTTGCTTGTTGTTGATGAACTAATTAAAGCTAACAAAGACTTTGATCTAATTATTTTTCCTAATAAAAGACATGGATTTGGAGATCAAAACAATTATTTTATGAGAAGAAAATGGGATTATTTTGTGGAGCATCTAAAAGGGTTAGATCCACCTAAAAATTTCTCTTTGACCTTTTAGACTTCTTCCTTTTTCCTTTTCTAAAAATCCTTTCTTTATGATATGATGAGGATTCGTCTTTTTGACCCCTTTTATTAGTAATATTTACCCTTACTGGTCTTTCACCAATTTCCAATTTATTAAATACATTAAAAATCAAATCTTTATGCTCAGGTTTTGAATTAAAAAAAGATTTTGTTTTTTGAACATCAACATTGTAAATATCTCCAGGATTTAAAGAACATATTTCTGTTAGAAAATCCTTAAGATTTTGCCAATTATAATAATCTTTAGTTCCTAAATTTATTTGGTATCTAAGATCTTTAACTGTTTTTTTATCTAATTTATTTACATCATCTTGTTTTAAAGTATTTAATTTTCTTTCAAATTCTAATGAAGTTATTTTAGCAATTAAATCTTCCTTAGATATAATACTTAAATCTTGATTTATAGTTGACAAAAAAGGTTCTAATTCTGCATTAATTGGTGTTTTATGAATCTTTTCAAAATATGCTTTAATTTGATTTTCAAACACTTCATTCTTTGACGGTAAATCGCTAGACTTAATTTTAATCTTCAGTTTATTTTCTATTGATTTTATCTTCCTTTTATCTGAGCTAGTAATAAATAAAACAGACATGCCTGTATTTGAAGCTCGACCTGTTCTACCACTTCTGTGATTATAAATCTCTACTTCATCAGGAATTTTATAGTGAATAATGTGAGTGATATTTTCAACATCTATACCTCGTGAAGCTACATCAGTAGCAACTAGAATTTTAATTTGCTTAATTCTAAATGATTTCATTACTAAATCACGTTGGTTTTGACTTAAATCACCATGCAATGCACCAGCACTGTATCCATCTTCTATTAGTTTTTCACAAATTTTTTGAGTTTCTCTTCTTGTTCTACAAAAAATTATTGAATATATCTCAGTACATGAATCTATAAATAGTTTTAATGAGCTATACTTATTTCTACTATTTACGAGAAAAATTTTATTATAT
>JAYNRW010000117.1:3179-3893 GCA_038114965.1 Flavobacteriaceae bacterium
AACTGTTCTGCAATTTTAGATACCTCGTTTGGCATTGTAGCAGAAAATAACCAAGTCTTTTTTGATTTAGGAGTATTACTTAAAATAGATTTAATGTCTTTATAAAATCCCATGTTAAGCATTTCATCAGCTTCATCTAAAACACAAAATGTAATTTTTGAAATATTTACATACTTTCTTTTAATCATGTCCAACATTCTACCAGGTGTTGCAACAATTATTTGAGCTCCTTTTTTAATATATTTTGCTTGTTCTTTAATACTACTTCCACCATAAACAGAAACAATATAGAGTCTTTTAAAATTAACTGCGTATTTTTTTAATTCTGATGTAATTTGTAAACATAATTCTCTAGTTGGAGCAATAATAAGAGCTTGGGTCTTTTTAGATTCCATATCAATATTATGAAGAATTGGTAAACCAAAAGCTGCTGTTTTTCCAGTACCAGTTTGTGCTAATGAAACAATATCCTTTGGTTTATCAATCAATAATGGAATTGATTTTTTTTGAACTTCTGTAGGTTCATTAAAGCCTAATTTTTTTATTGCGGAAATAATAGGCTCATTTAAACCCATTGACGAAAAGTCACTCATTGGCGGCAAAAGTAACTTAATAAAGTAAGATTATACTATAAAGTTTGTAAAGGTTTATTTATTTAAAAATTTTTCTTATTGTTTTAGAGGTTACAAGCCAAAGTAAAAAACCACTCATTAC
>JAYNRW010000118.1:0-3840 GCA_038114965.1 Flavobacteriaceae bacterium
TGTAGCTCCATTGTTGAGAATTATAAATTTCACAATGATGAGGACAATTCATAGGTTTTAGTAAAAATTCTTCATCAATATTTGGAGTTTTAATTGGATGAAAACTACTTTCACCATATTTTTCGTAATGCCCAGAAATTTCATACAACTTTTTATTTCCAATATGTGGTGAAATTACCATTTCATATCCAGCATTTTTTTGAGCTTTTTTTAAAAAATTTTCGAGTCTTTCTCTAAGCTCTGCTCCAGCTGGAAGCCAGAGTGGAAGACCTTGTCCAACTTTACTTGAGAAAGTAAAAAGATTCATTTTTTTCCCAATAACTCTATGATCTCTTTTTTTTGCTTCTTCAATCAATTGGAGATAATCATTTAATAGTTTTTCTTTTGGAAATGAAATACCATATATTCTAGTAAGTTGCTTATTTTTTTCGTCTCCTCTCCAATAAGCACCAGCTACATTTAAAAGTTTTACACTTTTTATAAGCTTTGTGTTTAAAAGATGACCACCACGACATAAATCAGAAAAATTAGAGTGATCACAAAAAGTTATTTTGTCATTAATACCTTCGATAAGTTCCAATTTATATGGATTTTTTTCTGATTTATAATACTTGATAGCTTCATCTTTAGAACATTCTCGCATTTTGAAATCATGACCTTCACGAGAAATTTCAATCATCCTTTTCTCAATTTTTGAAAAATCATTTTCAGAAAAAACTTCTTCACCAAAATCAACATCATAATAGAATCCTGAATCAATTGCAGGCCCGATAGTTAATTTAGATTTTGGATAAAACTCTAAAATAACTTGAGCTAAGATATGAGCAGTCGAATGCCAAAAAGCTTTTTTACCTTCATCATTATCCCATGTAAAGAACTTAATGTTTCCATTTTCATTTAATTTTGTAGACAATTCAATAGTTGTTTCGTTAAAAGACGCACTTAAAATACTCTTTGCTAAAGAATTGCTAATAGACTTTGCTATTTCAAAAGGTGTAATACCATTTTCAAATTGTTTTACGGAACCATCTGGAAATTTAATATCAAGCATTATTTTTATAAATCTTTTTCAAAAATATGTTTAATAATGGACATAATACCAGAGAAAAGTGTAAAAATTGCAGTAGCACAAATTATTAGACCAATTGCAAGAACAATCATATACCATTCATGTTCATCGTTTTTAAAGGCTTGAAATAAAATAGTAGGGCCTAAAAACATCAAAAATAAAGTGAGTAATAATCTTTTGAATCCAACTAACAAATAATTTTTCTTCATTATTATGCTTTGATTCTATAGCTATTTATCATCAACAAAAATCCAAAAATTATAAATGGAATACTAAGCCACTGACCAGTAGATAAAATACCCAATGTTTCTTCAATACCACCTTGACTTTCTTTAACGTATTCAACAATGAATCGAATAGAGAATAATTTAGATAGGAAAAATCCAAAAATAAATCCTTTCTTAGTGGACAGTTTTGTTTTATTATATATCAAAACTAGAAATGCAAAGAGTATCAAATAACCAAAAGCTTCATATAGTTGAGCTGGATGCCTAGGTAAATTTTCTCCTCGATTTAAAAAAATCACTCCAAAATCTGAGTTAGTGAATTTTCCAAGAATTTCAGAATTGAAAAAATTACCGATTCTAACAAACATACCGCCTAGTGCAACTGCAATAACTAATCTGTCAAAAATCCATAAAACTGAGTCATATTTATATTTAATTTTATAAATAATAATTGAAGTTATAATGCCAATTGTTGCTCCATGGCTAGAAAGTCCTCTAAAACCTATAAATTTCCATCCTGAATCATCAATCTTAAATGGTAAAAATATTTCTAATAAATTATTTTGAAAATA
Organism: Flavobacteriaceae bacterium; assembly: GCA_038114965.1. GTDB lineage: Bacteria > Bacteroidota > Bacteroidia > Flavobacteriales > Flavobacteriaceae > Eutrophosalina. The sequence goes on from JAYNRW010000118.1 coordinate 1,869, forward strand.
ATCCCAATTATAAAAAAACACCTCGCCTAATCTAGCACCAATTATTGTTCCTAAAACCATGTGTACTAAAAAAGGATCTAAAAGTGTGATATCTTTTTTTTCTTTGATGTAAATCTTTTTCATTATTTGAAATCCTATGAAGAATGCTAATAAAAACATTAAGCTGTACCAGTGGATTCCAATTGAACCAAATGAAATTATTTTTTCATCAGGAGACCATTCAAGTATAAAATCATTCATTATTCAAATATATAGATAATAATTATGGAACTGGGTCATGACCGCTACCTCCCCACGGATGACATTTAGATATCCTTCTTAATGAGTAATATGTTCCTAGGATTAAACCATGTTTTTTTAAGGATTCTAGTGCGTAGTTAGAACATGATGGGGAAAATCTACAATTTAATCCTAAAATAGGGGATATAAAAAATTGATAAAACTTTATTAAAAGAATAAAAGGAAAAATTAAAATTCCTCTCATTTCTTATCTTCAATATTGATTCCTAAAGAATTTAATTTATCTCTTATAAAGTCAGAAATAATATAATTTTTATTTTCTCTCTCTTTATCTCTAATTTCAATCAAAAGATCTAATATTTGATTTTGATTATCATTTTTTTCTGATTCAAAATTAAGTCCAAGAATATCAGTGCTAAATACACTAAAATAATTAATCAATAAATTTTTGTTTTCTAAATCAATTTTCTTTTTTCCAGATTTTATTTCATTAACTATTTTGGTAAGATCAAAGAAATTAGCTATCAATTTGGGTGAGTTGAAGTCATCGTTTAGAGATTTATAACAATTGTCAACCCAATCTTGAGAACTAATATTTGAAATATCTGATGTTTCTAGATTATCTATATCTTTCTTCAATTGAACAACTTTTTCAAAAGCTTTTTCTGAAGCTAATAAAGCTTCATTTGATAAATCAAGAGTATTTCTATAATGAGCTTGATACATAAAAAACTTTAAAGTCATTGGAGAGAAAGACTTGGAAAAAATATTATTGTTTCCGTTAAATATTTCACTAGCTAAAACTGAATTTCCTGTAGATTTAGACATCTTCTTTCCATTTAATGTTAGCATGTTAGCATGAAGCCAAAAATTTGCTGAAACTTCATTTGATAAACATTCATTTTGAGCAATTTCACAATCATGATGTGGGAATTTAAGGTCAAGTCCACCCCCATGTATATCAAATTTGTTTCCCAAATACTTTCTGCTCATAGCAGAGCATTCAAGATGCCATCCGGGAAAACCTAAACTCCATGGAGATTTCCATTTCATAATATGTTTGTCTTCAGCTTTCTTCCATAATGCAAAGTCCTGAAGGTTTTTCTTTTCATTGCTTCCTAATAAATCTCTTGATTCGTTAATTACATTATCTAGATCACGATTACTAAGTTTAGAATAATTAAAATCTTTGCTGAAGGTCATTGTGTCAAAATATACTGACCCCTTACTTTCGTAAGCATAACCTTTATCAATAATTTCTTGAATCATTTCAATTTGCTCGATTATATGACCTGACGCAGTGGGTTCAATACTTGGCTTTAAAACATTGAATGAATCTAAAATTGAATGAAATTCGTTGGTATATTTTTGAACAACTTCCATAGGTTCAATTTTTTCAATTTTAGCTCTTTTTGAAATTTTATCTTCGTCAGAATCATCCTCTAAATGGCCAACATCTGTTATATTTCTTACATACCTTACATTATAACCTAAATGTTTTAAGTATCTAAATATTAAATCAAAAGAAATAAAAGTTCTAATATTTCCGAGGTGCACTGTATTGTATACTGTAGGTCCGCAAACATACATACCAACCATGTTCTCGTTAATGGGAGAGAAAAAATCTTTTGTTGAAGTTAGTGAGTTGTATATTTTTAAATCCTTATACGATGATAGCATCGGAAAAACTTTAGCTTTCTGTACGAATATAATCTAAAAATTCTCTTTTAGT
>JAYNRW010000119.1:0-3829 GCA_038114965.1 Flavobacteriaceae bacterium
AAATTATTTTTTTTATTTAATATGCTGTGTCTTTTTTTCTTTAATTCAACATCATAATAATCATTAATTGAATCGATTCCAATAACATTATAATTATTTTTTAAAAGATAATTAGATAATGAAAACCCAATAAATCCTGCTGAGCCAGTTATTAGTATATTATTGCTTAGAGTCATGTTTAATAAACTTAAATAAACTTTTATTAAGAATTTTTCTCTGTATATTTATAATTGTAGTGATGCCTTATAAATGAATAAAATGCAGCTGAAAAAAAACCAATAAGTGTTATTATTATACATATTAATGCTCTATTAGGTTCAGATTTTTCTTCAGGAATAAATGGAGGATCAATAGCCCTAACAATATATTCATCTCTGATATCTGAGAGCATTTGAGTTTCAATCTGAATTAAAATCAATTCATTAATAGCTTCTTTTGTATTATTTGGGATAGGCTGTTCTAATTGATTATTTAGATAATTTAGAGCTTCCGTGGATTCTTTAAAATCATTTAATTTAGTTAAATTGTTCAGTTCATCGATTATAGTAACTAAGAGATCATGAGAAAAAATTGGAGATACATGGCTTACTGAAATATAAATTATGTTGGAATTTTTATCTTGTTCTATATTTACTAGATTCCGATATGCTTTATATCCATCAAGGTATGAAGGTTTGTTTTTATGGCCAAAAGATTTCCAATTCTTTTTTACAGGATCATATATTTCTTCATTATAGATAATTAACTTTCCTATATTATCAAAGTCTATAGCGGCTAATATATTTGGTAAGATATCTTTCGATTTTAATAAGTTTTTAAAAAATATACGAGAGTTGATTGTTGAAATAACTAGTGAGGTTTTATCTACACTGTTCTGAGAAGATAAATTAATGCCTGCAATTGACGCAATACTCGAAAATCCGGACAACAAACTTTTACCTGAGGAATTTTTATCTTCGATAATAGACAATGTTGCACTGGATGTATATTTATTAGGTATAGATAAAGAGTACAGAATAGAAAATAATGCAAAGATTGAAGTGACTACAATTATTATGTATTTCGACTTAAATAATATGAGAAATAAATCTACTAAATTAATTTCATCGTTGTTAGTATTTGTTTCATCTTGACTTTTCATTATAAATTTTAAAGTATTTTAATTGTATGGTACCCGAGGCCGGACTTGAACCGGCACGCTATTTCTAGCGAGGGATTTTAAGTCCCTTGTGTCTACCAATTCCACCACTCGGGCAAACATTAAATAATTTATTATAACTAATTATTACCAAATATATCTCTTGTAAAAACTTTATTTTTTACATCTATAAGTTTTTTATCAAATCTATTGGTGACAATTAGATCAGCCTTTTTTTTAAAATTATCAAAACATTGAATGACTTCTATATCATCCATAAAAAAATCTGATTGATATGATGGCTCATATATACAAACAGAAATGCCTTCATCTTTTAGTCTTGATATTACTCCTTGGATTGCTGAAGAACGATGGTTATCAGAATTTGCTTTCATATTAAGCAAATAAATACCAACCATGGTTGGATTCATTTTTATTATCTCATTTGTAATAAAGTCTTTTCTAATCTCATTAGATTTAACAATTGATTCAAATATAGCCTGTGGTATCTCATCAAAATTTGATAAAAGCTGTTTTGTATCTTTTGGAAGGCAATATCCTCCATAACCAAATGAAGGATTATTGTAATAATTACCAATCCTTTCATCACTTGATATTCCCTCAATTATTGTTCTAACATTAAGATCATTTGCAAACCCAAAATTATCTAATTCGTTAAAAAAAGATACTCGCAAAGCAAGAAATGAATTTGCAAATAACTTTATGCACTCAGATTCCTTAGAACCTGTATAAAAAATTGGAATTTTGTCTTTTTCTGAAGATTCCATTAAAAGGGCTACAAAGTCTTTTGCTTGCTCGCTAGTGTTTCCAATAATTATTCTAGATGGATTCAAACAGTCATATAAGGCTAAACCCTCCCTAAGAAATTCAGGAGAGAACATAATATTTTTGCAAAGAAATTTCTCATTAATCTCGTCAATAAAACCGATTGGGATGGTAGACTTTATTATTATAGGAGTATTTTGATCAAACGATTTAATTAAACTTATGCAGTCTGTGATTGAATTGGTATTAAAATAATTATTTTGTTCGTCATAGTCAGTCGGGGTGGCAATTACATAAAAATCAGTTTTATGAGATTCGTCTAAGCTAGTTGCAGCTTTTAATTTTAACTTCTTTTTTTGAAGAAAATTTTCAATCATTGAATCTTTAAATGGAGCAGTCTTATTGTTAATTTTATTAACTTTATCAACATCAATATCAATAGCTAAAACTTGATTTTTTTGAGCTAAAAGAACTGCTATTGAGCAACCCACATATCCTAATCCAAATATAGTGATAGATTTATTCATATAGTTTATGGAGGCTGAATCCGGAATCGAACCGGAGTAAACGGCTTTGCAGGCCGCTGCATGACCACTCTGCCATCCAGCCACAATTTAATATGGCGTAATTGTATATCAAATTTTTCATTAATAAATTTTATTAATAAATTTAGTTTTTATTATTTCTAGTAATATTCGCTTCTTTCAATATCATCTTCAGAGCATAATTCACCATATTGAATTTCTATAATATGGCATGTTTCTTTAAATGGATTGGTTATTTGGTGCCAGTCTTCAAGAGGTACAGTATAATAATCATGTTTATTTAGTTGAAAACTATCTTTTGTCTTAGGGTCGCTCTTACTATAATTAACGATACAAGAACCCCTGCTCACTAACCATATTTCATTTCTTTTAAAATGCTTTTGAAAGCTCATGCCCTTTCCTGGGTCTATAATTAACTCTTTTACTTTTATTTCTTTGCCGTCTTGGAATAAATTATAGAATGACCCCCAAATTCTTTCTTCATGAGAGTATTTCCATTTCTTAAGAATCCATGATGATGAATTTTGTTTTTCATCTCCGCCTACACTAAAAACAAAATCTACTCCATCAACGGACATTTCAGGAATATTATTCTTATTTCTATCTCCACCATTTGCAAATGTTATCTTTTCTTGCGGATACATTTTTTTTACCTTAATTAATGCATTTATTGCACTTCCATTATCGTCATCATCAAAATCAATGACCTTGTCAACAAATAACAAATTGTCCAAAATGATTTTTCTTTCAGTAAATGGTAAAAAATACATGCCCTTTTTATTTTTTAGCCATTCATCACTATTCAAGGCAACAATGAGCATATCACCTAGTCGTTTTGCAGATTTCAAATATGCAATATGGCCAGAGTGAATAGGATCGAAACCTCCGCTTACAACTATTATATTCATTTTCTTGTCTATGTATTATTTATGAACATTTTACATTACAGAAACAATTCAATATCTTTTATTTATATGTTGACTATTTTTTAGAGTGTTAAAGGTATAAATAATTCCTGTATATGAGGTAATTATAAGTGCAACAAGTAAAAAAATGTCTGCTACTACTATAATTAACATATTATTTAAAGCTAAACCTAATAAATATATTGATATAGTAAATAATTGTATTGATGTTTTAATTTTTGCTAAAAAAGTAACTTTAGTGGCATCGCTTTTTCCATTTCTAGCATTAAAATCTCTCAAAGCGCCTACCCAAATCTCTCTAGTTATTATTATTCCTCCAACAAGACCAATCAAATAACTTGAGAGATTTATTGCGAGTCCAAATAAAACAAAAAGTACTAGAATTTTATCTGCAATTGGATCTAGTATTTCACCAAGTTGAGATACTGCATTAT
>JAYNRW010000120.1:0-3818 GCA_038114965.1 Flavobacteriaceae bacterium
CTGCTAGAGTTCTTAATACCTGGTTTGAGGATTTTGTTGATGAAGATACTGGAGAAGTAATTTCTATTGAAAGAAATGAAGTTGTTTTAGATAGAGATACAGTAATTGATAAAGAAAATATTGAATTAATTATTGAATCAAATACTAAAACTATTTTACTCAATAAAAACGAAGGAGAGGGCAATGAATATTCTGTAATCTTAAATACTTTACAGAAGGATCCTACTAATTCAGAAAAAGAAGCTGTTGAACATGTTTATCGTCAACTTAGAAATGCTGAGCCGCCAGATGAGGAAACAGCCAGAGGAATTATTGATAAGTTGTTTTTCTCAGATCAAAGATATAATCTTGGTGAAGTAGGTAGATATAGAATGAACAAAAAATTAGGTTTAGACATTGATATGGAAAATCTAGTTTTAACAAAAGATGACATTATTACAATAATCAAGTTTTTAATTGAATTAATTAATTCTAAATCTGAAATTGATGATATTGATCACCTTTCTAATAGAAGAGTAAGAACAGTTGGTGAACAATTATCTGGTCAATTTGGAGTTGGTCTTTCCAGAATGGCAAGAACAATTAGAGAAAGAATGAATGTTAGAGATAATGAAGTATTTACTCCAATTGATTTAATTAATGCTAAAACTTTATCCTCTGTTATAAATACATTTTTTGGAACTAACCAGTTATCACAGTTTATGGATCAAACAAATCCATTAGCTGAATTAACTCATAAAAGAAGACTCTCTGCGTTAGGACCTGGAGGTCTTTCTAGAGAAAGAGCAGGTTTTGAAGTAAGAGATGTTCACTATACACATTATGGAAGATTATGTCCAATTGAAACTCCTGAAGGTCCAAATATTGGTCTAATATCTTCTTTAAGTGTTTTTGCAAAAGTTAACAACCTAGGTTTTATTGAAACACCATATAGAAAAGTTGTTGATGGAAAAATTGATATAAAAAATTACCAATACCTATCTGCTGAAGAGGAAGAAGGTAAACTTATTACTCAAGCCAATATAAACAGAGATAAAGACGGTAAAATTTTAGCTGATAAAGTTATTGCTAGATTAGAAGCTGATTATCCTGTTGTTGATCCTAAAGAAGTTGATTATATTGATGTTGCACCTAATCAGATTGCTTCAATATCTGCTTCTCTGATTCCATTTCTAGAGCATGATGATGCAAACAGAGCTCTTATGGGATCAAATATGATGCGTCAGTCTGTCCCTTTAATGAAACCTGAATCTCCAATTGTTGGAACTGGTCTTGAGAAACAAGTTGCTTCCGATTCAAGAGTTCTTTTAAATGCTGATATGGATGGTGAAGTCATTTACGTTGACTCACAAAAAATTATTATCAAATATAAAATGTCTGAAGAGGACAAATTAACTTCTTTTGACTCTGAAGAAAAAACTTACTCCCTTGTTAAGTTTAGAAAAACTAACCAAGGCACTTGCATTAACTTAAAACCAATTGTTAAGAAAGGTGAAAAAGTTAAAAAAGGTCAAGTTCTTTGTGACGGTTATGCAACTCAAGAAGGAGAACTTGCATTAGGAAGAAATTTAAAAGTTGCTTTTATGCCATGGAAAGGTTATAATTTTGAAGAAGCCAGTGTAACATCTCAAAAAGTTGTAAGAGACGATTACTTTACATCTGTTCACATAGATGAGTATTCTCTTGATGTTAGAGATACTAAACTCGGTATGGAAGAGTTAACAAGTGATATTCCAAATGTTAGTGAAGAAGCTACTAGCAATTTAGATGAAAATGGTATGATTAGAGTTGGTGCTGAAGTTAAGTCAGGAGATATTTTAATTGGTAAAATTACACCTAAAGGTGAATCTGATCCTACACCTGAAGAAAAGTTGCTAAGAGCAATTTTTGGAGATAAAGCTGGTGATGTAAAAGACGCATCATTAAAAGCTCCTCCATCACTGAAAGGTGTTGTCATAGATAAAAAACTTTTTTCTAGAACTATAAAAGATAAAAGAAGAAGAGCTGATGATAAGGACTTATTAAAAAAACTTGAAATAAAATATGATTTACTTTTCAAGGAATTGAAAGATAAAATGGTTGGTAAACTTTACACTATTTTAAGTGGTAAAACATGTCAAGGTATATTCAATGATTTGGGTGAAGAAGTTATTCCAAAAGGAAAAAAGTATTCTCAAAAAATCCTTAATGAAATTGATGATTACATTCATTTAACAGAAACTAATTGGAGTGTTGATAAAAAAGTTAATCAGTTAGCTTCATCATTACTTCATAATTTCAGAATTAAAGAAAATGATCTTCAAGGTATGTTAAGAAGAGAGAAGTTTACAATTTCTGTTGGTGATGAGTTACCTGCTGGTATAATGAAAATGGCTAAAGTTTATGTTGCTAAGAAGAGAAAATTAAAGGTAGGGGATAAAATGGCTGGTCGTCATGGTAATAAAGGAATTGTTGCAAGAATTGTGCGTCAAGAAGACATGCCTTTTTTAGAAGATGGAACACCAGTTGATATAGTCCTTAATCCCCTTGGAGTACCATCTAGGATGAATATTGGCCAAATTTATGAGACTGTATTAGGATGGGCAGGTCAAAAACTAGGTAGAAAATTTTCAACTCCAATTTTTGACGGAGCTACCCTAGACGAAATTAATACACTCACTGACGAAGCAGGTGTACCTAGATTTGGACACACCTATTTATATGATGGTGGAACTGGTGAAAAATTTGATCAAGCTGCAACTGTAGGTGTTATATACATGCTTAAACTTGGACATATGGTTGATGATAAAATGCATTCAAGATCAATTGGTCCATATTCTTTAATTACTCAGCAACCGCTTGGTGGAAAAGCTCAATTTGGTGGACAAAGATTTGGAGAAATGGAAGTTTGGGCTTTAGAAGCTTATGGCGCGTCAAGTACATTACAAGAAATTTTAACAATTAAATCTGATGATGTAATTGGTAGAGCAAAAGCCTATGAAGCTATTGTTAAAGGCGAAAGAATGCCAGATGCTGGTTTGCCAGAATCATTTAATGTTCTAATGCATGAACTCAAAGGTTTAGGATTAGATATAAGACTAGAAGAATAAAATACAATCTCATATATGGAAATCAATAAAACAAAAAAATTTAATAAAATTTCTATAGGTTTAGCTTCTCCAGAAACTATTCTTTCATCATCCAGAGGTGAAGTTTTAAAGCCAGAAACTATTAATTATAGAACTCACAAACCTGAAAGAGATGGACTATTCTGTGAAAGAATTTTTGGTCCGGTTAAAGACTATGAATGTGCCTGTGGAAAATATAAAAGGATAAGATATAAAGGAATTGTATGTGATAGATGTGGTGTGGAAGTGACTGAAAAAAAAGTTAGAAGGGATAGAGTTGGTCATATTAACTTAGTTGTTCCTGTTGCTCACATATGGTATTTTAGATCTCTACCAAATAAAATTGGTTATCTTCTAGGTCTTCCAACAAAAAAGTTGGATATGATCATCTATTATGAAAGATATGTAGTAGTTCAACCTGGACTTGCTGTAGATTCTGAAGGTAATCCATTAAATAAAATGGATTTCTTAACTGAGGAAGAGTATTTAAATATAATGGAAACTCTTCCAGCAGAAAATCAATTTCTTGAAGATTCTGATCCAAATAAATTTATTGCTAAAATGGGTGCAGAGTGTTTAATTGAGTTATTATCTAGAATTGATTTAGATGAACTTTCTTATGAATTAAGACATAAAGCGAATAACGAAACTTCCAAGCAAAGAAAAACAGAAGCTCTAAAGAGACTTCAAGTAGTTGAATCTTTGAGAGAA
>JAYNRW010000121.1:0-3816 GCA_038114965.1 Flavobacteriaceae bacterium
TTAACTTCTGCACTATTTGTTAGACCAGTATCAAACAATTGATGGTTGTATTTAACGTTATTTGAAGAAAATCCAATGTCAAGCGTAGAATTTTCGAACTGAAAGCCAATTCCAAATGATTTTGAATTTAATTTTATTTCAGAATCATTAAAGGGACTGTTAGATTGTTTAAATCCTCCACGAATACTGAAATTTTTTAATCTAATTTCAGATCCAAATCTATAATTGTAAACAGCTACTAAATTTTGTTTAATAGCAAGGTTTAAGTTTTTGTAAGTTTCGTCATTTTTAGTTCCAAATTTAGACGAGGAATAATTTTGATTATCAAAATCAAAACTTAAAATAAGCATGTTTTTTATAATTGAAGCTACAGACAATGTTAATTTTGAGGGAGCTTTGTAATTGTATTCATATAAATTTATTATTCTTGGATCAACAATATCTGTGTAAATTTCATTAGTTATTTTATCAACTGTTTGAACTTCTATTTTTTGCTCTAACTCATCTTCAATCTTAAACCATGTTGGACTCTCATAGCTAACTCCTATTCTTACATTTTTTAATTTATATATCAAACCTGCTTGAAGAGATAGTCCACCACCACGTGTAAATAAATAATTTCTAAAATCAATATATCTAACAGATGAATCTTCATCAAAACCATCTTCATAATGAATATTATCTTTACTTAAATCTATTTCATGTATGTTGATGTTAAAACCAAAATGAAGGTTCTCCTTTAATAATCCTGAAAGATTGATAGATATTTTATTATTAAATCCTCTACTGAACACTTCATTAGTTATATTTAAACCATTATCATATTTTGCTATTGAATAAAAATTCTTTTCAGAATCATTATAGTTTAATAAATAAGATTGATATCCAAGGAAAGCTTGTTGAGCGTAATACCCATAATTATTACCTAGCCATCTGTATACTCCAGAAACACTTTCATTTGAATTAACACTTAGATCAGAGTTGTTTAATCCTGATGAATTATTTAGAAAAAAATTATCAATTGATTGATTTCCTCTTCCTGCTATTAATAAATCAGAACTATATGAATTTGTTAATTGTACATTTATTCCAAAGGCAAATTTTTTTAAATTTCCACTACCGTAGTTTTTAAAAACATATACCATACCTCCCTGGTAATTAATGTTTGTTTTTTCAGCTTCATTATTTGTATTAAAATAGTTAGATTTCATATTATTACTTTCTAAAATAATAGATCCTCCAGCTCGGGATAATTCAAATACAGATCCTGAAGCAGGGTTTGTAGAAATTGCAGAAAGATTTCCCCCAAGTGCCCCAAAAGCTCCTCCCATCGAGGTAAATCTTGAATTACCTAAATCATTAGAAAAATTATAATTAATAGCGTCATAAATATTTTGACTAAAAATATTTTGTGAACAAAAAATTAAAAAAATAAATAATACTCTCATTGTCGGACTCCGCGAGCGGATCCAGACGATGAGCTTCCTCTACTAATGGAAGCTCCTCCACTAACTGATCCTCTAGATGGTGAAGAAATTGAATTATATGAACTTCTTGAAATATTTGAGGATGAGTTGTTGGCTGGTGATGAATAACTATTTGAGCTTGAAGGATTTGCATAAGATCTTACTGATGAGTTAGAATTTCTTCTCAAACCATCACCTCTCATGGAAGGATCAGCATAATTTCTACCGCTTATTCTCCAGCTTGAATTATTGTTATATTGAGGATTGGTATAATACCTTTTTTGAGTTGACTTCCCTCTAGAACTATTATAATTGTCAATTGATCTAGAATTATTATTTGATGATCCTTTATTTATATATACACGTGGAGATTCTTTAACTCTTGAATCTTTAATAGCACCTATCTCAGGTTTAGTTGCATAGTTTCTCACTTTTTCAGAATTTCCACCAGCTCTTTCCACAATCATATCAAAGTCTTTCAGGTTTCGTCCGTTGTATTGTTGTATTGAAGGATTGATAGACGATCGATTATTATTTACGTTATTAGAACTTTTATTTTCATCATTATTTGATCTTGAAGATCTTCCATCACTGTAAATTACTACATTGTTAGCACTTCCTCTTCTACCATTATTGTAAGACACATTATTATTATTATTATTTCTGTACGAATAATCATCCTGATAATATGGTCTATTATACCTATTGTAACCTAGCATATTATAATTGTAAGGATAACCATAAAAGCTGTTAGGTCCCCAAGAGTATGACCCCCAGAATGGATCCCAATAACCATATCCATAAAATGGATCCCAGTACCTATAACCGTATCCATATCCATATCCATAAAATGGATCATGATAAGGATAATATCTACCATATGGATAATATCCGTAATAAGGGTTATAATACCCAAATCCAAAATATCTTTTGTGGTAGAGGTTGTCAAACATATCAAATGTTATTGTTACATCATCAGGGATATCTCCCCAAGCTGCACTACTTTCAGTGTAAGTGATTTGTGTTGAGTTAACAAAATCATTATCTGTTACAATTGTATCATTGTAGTATTTATTCTCAAATTCAATTTCCTTCTCTTTGAAATAGTTTTTGTAATATAAAGTAGATTTAGTTTCAGAAGGTGCTTTTTCAGCAGAATATATACCATCTGAGGAAACAAAACTTGTTGGAGCAAATGATCCACAGCCCGTTAAAAGTGTTAATATGAAAATTAAAACTAATTTTTGGAGTGAAAGTAATTTGCTTGATGACATTATTAGCTTATTTTTGTTATATAAATATAGGGACAAAATTTATGCCAAAGAAATATGCCTAAAAATTTAACAAAAAGATCTGAAGATTACTCCAAGTGGTATAATGAACTTGTTGTAAAGGCTGACTTAGCTGAAAATTCCAGTGTTCGTGGTTGTATGGTAATAAAGCCTTATGGCTATGCTATTTGGGAAAAAATTCAAAAAGAACTAGACTCTAAATTTAAAGAAACTGGTCATTACAATGCTTATTTTCCATTATTTGTTCCAAAAAGTCTTTTTGAAGCTGAAGAAAAAAATGCTGAAGGTTTTGCAAAGGAATGTGCTGTCGTTACTCATTACAGATTAAAAAATGATGAGAATAACCCTGGAAAATTGAAAGTTGATGAAAATTCTAAGCTAGAAGAAGAGCTTATTGTTAGACCAACCAGCGAAGCTATCATTTGGAAAACATATAAAAACTGGATTCAGTCTTATCGTGATTTGCCAATATTATTAAACCAATGGGCTAATGTTGTTAGATGGGAAATGAGAACTAGATTATTTCTTAGAACTGCAGAGTTTTTATGGCAAGAAGGTCATACTGCACATGCAACTAAAGAGGAAGCAGTGAGTGAAGCTAAGCTAATTAACAATCTTTATGCAAATTTTGTTAATGATTTTATGGCGATTCCAGTAATACAAGGAACAAAATCTGATTCTGAAAAATTTGCTGGTGCAGAAGAAACTTATTGTATTGAAGCCTTAATGCAAGACGGTAAGGCTCTTCAAGCCGGAACCTCTCATTTTTTAGGACAAAATTTCGCAAAAGCATTTGATGTAAAGTTTGCAGATAAAGATGGTAAATTAGATTATGTTTGGGCGACATCATGGGGTGTCTCAACAAGACTCATGGGGGCCCTAATTATGACTCATGGTGATGATAATGGATTAGTTTTGCCTCCAAAACTTGCTCCAATTCAAATTGTTATTGTTCCAATATTCAAATCTGATGATCAGTTAAAAAATGTAAAGGATTATGTAGAGCCTCATGTTTCTGATCTTAGACAAAAAGGTTATAGTGTTAAAATTGATGACAG
>JAYNRW010000122.1:0-2738 GCA_038114965.1 Flavobacteriaceae bacterium
ATCATGACTCCATTTTTAATGAAATATGTAGCTGGATCATTGGTTCCAATAGATTTTATTGGAATGATGATTTCAATACTTAAAATTGTAATTGTACCTGTTTTTTTAGGTCTTGTATTTAATTATTTCTTTCACGGAAAAGCAAAATGGCTTGATAAATCTATGCCTATTATTTCAATGGCTGGTATTGCAATAATTATTATGATTATAACAGCAGCTGGAAGAGACTCATTACTTACAATTGGAGGATTTTTGATTCTTGCAGCAATAATTCATAACTTATTGGGATATCTACTTGGATATTGGGGATGCAGATTGTTTAAAATGAAAGAGCAAGACTGTAGAACAATTGCGTTTGAAGTAGGAATGCAAAACGGCGGATTAGCTACTGGTATTGCATTAGAAATGGGTAAAATTTCTACAGTAGGATTAGCACCTGCGATTTTTGGTCCATGGATGAATATTTCAGGATCTTCATTGGCAACATGGTGGAGAGATAAATCAATAAAAAAATAACAATGAAAAAAATATTAAAATTAATTACAGGTCTTTTTTTATTAGCTAGTATATCATTTACGTATTCACAAAATTTATCAAAAAAACAAATGATAGAACTTACTTCCAATTGGGAGGGAGAAAGGTTCAATGATGGAAGACCAAAAGTTTCAAAATCTATTCTTGAAAGAATGAAACAAGTATCTATTGAAGAAGCTTGGGTTGTTTTAAAAAATGAAGGCTATCTAAATCAATTTGAAGGAAATTGGCAACCTCTACATGAAGATTCTCCTTTCGTTGGAAGGGCATTGACAGTGCAATATTTACCAAATAGACCAGATGTTTCAAATCAGATCAAAAAAACTGGAATAGAAAATGGAGAAATTGGAAATACTAATTCATGGCCTATCGATAGGTTGGTTGAATATGATGTTTATGTTGCTGATGGATTTGGGAAAATTGTTGACGGAACCTTAATTGGAGATAATCTTGGAAATGCAATATATGCTAAATCTAAAACAGGTGTTGTTTTTAATGCATCAAGTAGAGACATGGAGGGATTGTCAAAAATTGATGGTTTTAATGCTTTTGTAAAGGGATGGGATCCTTCTTTTTTAAAAGAAGTGATGTTGTTAAGCATTAATTATCCTATCAGGATAGGTGCAGCTAGTGTTATGCCTGGTGATGTAGTACTTGCAAAAAAAACTGGTGTAATTTTTATTCCTGCTCATTTAGCTGAAAAAGTTGTTACTACATCTGAGGTTGTAAGATTACGTGACTTATTTGGAATCACTAGACTAAAAGAAGGTGTTTACACACCTGGTCAAATTGACAATAAGTGGTCAGATGAAATTGAAAAAGATTTTTCAAAATGGCTTGAAAAAAATGTTGATGAACTTCCTGTTCCTAAAGAACAAATAAAAGAATTACTTAAAAAAAGAACTTGGTAAAATTTTAAAATAAATTAATATGAAAAATAATAGAAGATCAATACTAAAGAAATTTACAGTTGGATTAGCTGGAATTTTTGGAATTTCTAGCTTGTCGGCATCAGAAAGTAAACCAAAAAAAATAGCTAGTGATATAATTACCGATCAAGATTATCCTTTATTTTCAAGTTCAGTTAAACATGGAAATACCCTTTATATTGCAGGAAAAGGAGCTCATTTTGAAGGAGATATTAAAGATCATACAGATCATGTACTTAAAGAAATTGAAAAAGCACTTATAAAAAATGGATCTTCCATGGAAAAGGTTTTAAAAGTAAATGTATACCTAGCTGATTTAGCTGATTATAAAGCTATGAATCAAGTTTATATAGGAAGGTTTGGCAAAAATCCTCCTGTAAGAACAACTGTAGCAACCTACGGTGGAGTTCCAGGCAACTCTCTAGTTGAAATAGACTGTATTGCATCACTAGATTAATTTATAATTATGGGAACAAGACGTAAAGCATTAAAATCATTAATTAGCATTCCCTTCATTGGAGGTGTTTTGTCAAGCAATGAATTATTGTCTTATCAAAATGGAAATTTAGTTAAGCTAAATAGAGATTACTTCAAGGAATTAGGAATTAGAACATTTATTAATGCTGCAGGCACTTATACTTCCATGACAGGTTCTCTTATGCCTAAAGAAGTTATCGATGCTATTAATTATGGATCATTAGAATATGTAAATCTTGATGAACTGCAAGATAAAGTTGGTGAAAGAATTGCTGAACTTCTAGAATGTGAATATGCTACTGTTTCATCTGGTTGCTTTGGCGCAATGAGTATTGCTATGGCTGGGGTAATGAGCGGAAAGGATCCAAAAAAAATTAAACAACTGCCAGACACTACTGGTCTTAGAAATGAAGTTATTTTACAAGAATCTCATACGATCGGTTATGCACAAGCATTGACTAACGTGGGTGCTAAATTAGTCAAAGTAAAAACTGCTGAAGAACTTGAAAATGCAATTAATGAAAAAACTGCAATGTTATGGTTTTTAAATGCTAATACAGACAGAGGGGAAATTAAATGGGAAGAATTTGTAAGTCTTGGAAAAAAACATAACATCCCAACTTTTATAGATTGTGCCGCTGATGTTCCTCCAGTTGATAACCTATTTAAATTTACAAGAATAGGATTTGATATGGTAGCTTTTTCTGGTGGTAAAGGTCTTCGTGGGCCACAAAGTGCTGGATTATTACTTGGTAAAAAAGAATATATTGAAGCAGCTAGATTACATACACCCCCAAG
>JAYNRW010000122.1:2748-3812 GCA_038114965.1 Flavobacteriaceae bacterium
AAAGAAGAAGTCTTAGGAATGCTTGCTGCATTAGAACTATATTTAAGTAAGGATCACCAAGCTGAATGGAAAATGTGGGAGGATCAAATTGATTTAATCAGTGAATCTGCAAAATCTATCAGTGGAGTTGAAACAACTATTCATGTCCCTCCTCATGCTAATCATGTTCCTAGTTTAAAAATTCGTTGGGATCAATCAAAAGTTAATATTAGTCCGGATAATGTTAGAAAAATTTTGAGGGAAGGTTCTCCTTCAATTGAAACTGTTGGTAACAAAAATGAAATTGGAATTACAACATGGATGATGGTTCCTGGACAAGAAAAAATAGTAGCTAAAAAAATTAAAAAAATTCTAAAATCACATAAAATCTAATTCAAATGAAAATAAAATTATTTCTATCATTATTTGTTTCGTTATTACTAATTACAAGTTGTGTTGAAGCTGAAAAGGAAAGTTTAAATACAACAACTCCAGAAACAAAACTACAAGAGCTTGGGATTGAACTTACTACACCTTCAAGTCCGGTAGCTAATTATGTTAATACTGTTCAAGTTGGCAATCTTTTGTTTATTTCAGGTAAAGGTCCTCTTCAAAGCAATGGTGAATATATTAAAGGGAAGGTTGGACAAAATCTTACAATTGAAGATGGCTATAATGCTGCAAGATTAACTGCAATAAACTTAATCTCAACTTTAAAAGCTTCTATCGTTGATTTAAGTAAAGTGAAAAGAATAGTAAGAGTTACTGGAATGGTAAATGCTTCGTCTGATTTCATTGATCATCCAAAAGTTGTTAATGGATGTTCCGATCTTTTAGTTGAAGTTTTTGGTGATAAAGGAAAGCACACAAGAGCTGCTGTTGGCATGAATTCTTTACCATCAAACATTGCAGTTGAGATTGATATGATAGTTGAGGTTGAATAAAATTATTTTTTAATCCTTAGAGTATTTAAACTTCATTTCAGATATTAAGGGATTCATTTTTTCTGAGTTAGGGATGCCTAAATCCATTGGTGATGGTTTTATATACTCCGATATTTTTTCTTCAAATCTAATTTCACCTCT
>JAYNRW010000123.1:0-3806 GCA_038114965.1 Flavobacteriaceae bacterium
CATCCAGAGATAAAAATATAATTCTTCATGAGCATGTTGGAATGTATGCATGGCACACTAAGCATCATATTGAACATATTAAAATGGCTAAGAAGAACATTAAACAAAAAGGGAAAAGAGTTAAATAAAAAAATCTATAAAAATCAGCTGGATTAAATCAAATGAAGTTTATAAGGACTCCCAATATTAATTCCTGAAATTGGTGTTGAAAAATTTTGTAATGATGTTTCCTTAACCAGTAAACTAGTTATCTCTTTTTATGTTATTCTTGAAATGTAAATTTAATTTTGTATGGTTCTGAGTTGTCTATTCCATAAGCATCATGATTTACATTGGTTTCAGGTATATCTGAAATAACAATATAGATTACGTCACTAGTTTGAAAATTTAATACGTCTCCTGAATTAAACTCAAAATACTGAAATTCATCACCTCTATTGATTACTAGACCCAATCTATAATTTAAATACTCAGTTTCAATTTCAATCTTGTAGCGATTATTAGATTCAGAAAGTATTTTATAAGATGAAAAACCCCACGGACCAATATTAACAGAAGGGGTTATATACTCATCATTATAATTGTATTCATCATTTTCTTTTGTTACTTGATTTAGATTCGATTTTAGAGTTAACTCATGTCTTTTACCTATATCTTTAATTCTATCTACATTGGACATTTCTATTATTTTATCTTTCCAATCAGGGAAATCTATCACTGTTGCTTTCATGCTAAAATCAAAATATTTATCTCTAAAATTTGAAATATTATCTAAAAGATATGCTACATGATTAACCTTATAATTATCATCTGATATAAGTGCTTGATTCATTGCACCAAAAAAATTATCAGTAATATGACCATAAGAAACTAAATATTTCCAAAGCAACTCTTTACCATATATATGGAGAATATCAAGTCCTTGATTATCCTTAATATCTGTAGAATAGTCTGACCATAACTTATAATGTGTAGATTTAAGAAAGTCAGGTATAAATCTTAATTGCCAATATCTTAAATCTGCAAAAAATTTACTTTCAAAATAGCTTGCGGTTGATTCCCCAAGCCATGATCTGTTGTTTTTTTGAAAAGTATGAAAGACCTCATGGGCAACATTCATCCATGGAAAATTATTGAGCTCAGTTGATCCTTCTATAAAATTTTCATACCATGGAAAACTTATCCATCGCCTACCATTAGATGCGGTGTGAGCACATTGACATTGGGTTCCTGGGAATATATCTTCCCCATACTCATCATCTCTTGTAATAAATATATTAATTCTATGGGTGTCAAAATCTTTAGGCTTTGGCATACCCATTTCTATTGCCTTAATTGCAGAAAATTCTGACCATCTCAAGATGTCTATGGCATAGTTAGTATGGTCGTATCTTTTATCCCAATAGACAATAAAACTCTCAGAGGCTAAAAAGTCAAGACTTGATTCAAGGTCAATATCTCTAATATCTAACCCTTTATCTGTGAAGTAATAAAAATTTAATTGCTTTGTGTCAACTTTTTTGCCACTTAGAGTATCCTTGTTGTAAAGTGGATATTTGACATTATCCATGTCATTGACATCAAATGGAATTGGTTCAAATTCAGCTGATATTTCAATTGCAGAATCAATCGAAATTTCAATTTGATTTGATGAGTTGTCTATACCAATCCACTGTTTAAATCTATAGCCATCATCAGGTATCGCTGTTAAGGTTATCACAAATCCTTGGTAGAACTCTCCAGATGAGATTAAAATTGATCCACTTGATGCGGAAATTTCACCGCCTTCAGGATCATTTAGTGTTACTTGATATTTTGGCAATTCTTCAAAAGTTGCTTCGAGATTTATGTTTTCACTAACTGAAATTGAAATGCTAGATTCAGTTGAACCATTTGACCAATTAACAAAAGTATACCCATCTTCTGCTGTAGCAGTGATAGTAACTTCTGTTCCTTCTTCATACTCTCCCCCACCAGTAACTGTTCCTCCTTCTCCAGCAGTTACTGTTAGTGTATAACTATTTACTATTACCTGAAAATTAGCTGTGATAGTTGTATTTGAGTTTAAAGTGACTGTGAGAGGATTAACTGTAGAGCCATTTGACCAACCACTAAAGCTATATCCAGCACTTGGTGTTGCTGTTAAACTTACCTGTGTTCCACTTGCAAATGTTCCTCCACCACTAACTGATCCCCCGTCACTAGCATTTGCCGTAAGGGTATACTGTCTTATTATTTGACTTGGAGGAGTGTCAGGTGTCTCTGAATCTTCCTTAGCACAAGTTAACAGTAAAAACAGAAAAAAATATATTGGTATTTTTCTCATACCACAAATATAGGTTTAATCAATATCACTATATTTTTTATTAATTTTTTGGACTTTTTCAATAAGCTCTTTTTTGTTGTAAAGTTTTCCTTTGTAATAAAGAGAATTTATATTAGCGGGGACATGTAAATCTTTAAAATAACTATCCATTATTCAATAATTTTCGAGCTTAGTATGATTAATTTAGGTTGGTTTATATGATTATAATGGAATATTTACGTAAAGATTATGACAAAAATTAATTTAAGGCACAAGATTAATTCAAAAGGTATCTTATTCATATTAAAAATATAGCATGATATATCCTGTTTATATAGTTTTATTTTTAATTACGATTTTTATAATTAGAATTAGTAAGATGATTAATGAAAAGAATAAATTTTTATTAAAACATCTAAGACTTCATTATTTATTAATTACAGCCATCTGTGTTTGCGCAACTTTTAATTTTTTAATTGGATTTAAACCTCCCGCATTTTTAATTTCTTCAATATATTACATGGCTCATCTTAGTTTCTATTTCTTTTTAAAAAAATATGAGTTAAAAGAAAATTTCAAAATAAATAAATTATTTTTTTTACCGTTATTGGTTCTATTTACAACACAATTTCTTGGTCTAAGTAATTTCATAGATTTTTCTTTTAATATTGAAAACTTATCTGAAGAAAATGTTGTAGGCTTTGTGCCTATGTCTTTTTTAGGTAACGAATTAATTTTATTTCAATCATATATTTTTTCATTATCGTTACTATCATTAATAATTTATCAGTTCTATACCATATATAATAACCCAGCTTTTTTCCATGATAAATCAGATTTTGTAAAACTAGGAGTCATATATTTTATTCCTTCCATGCTTTCTTCATTAACATCTCACACGTCATTAGTTTTAATGTTTTTAAATCTTGAAATAAATTCATTAGTTACAGCTGCAAGGGTTTTTTCAATATTTGCGCTAGTTGTTGTTACAATTAATCCGCAAATCATCAAGTCAATTTCAATCATAAAAAATAAGAGTCCTTTAGAGCATGATCTTAAAGAGTATTTTGACCTAATTGATTCTTATTTAAGAAATGAAAAAGTTTTTTTGAATAACGAATATTCATTAGTTAATATTTCTGCTGATATGCAAATTAGCCAGAGTATTATCCGAAAATCTATTAAAATAAAAACAAACCAAACAGTTCCTTCTTATTTAAACTTTCTAAGAATTGAGCATGCTTGTGAATTAATGAGAGGTAATTTTTTAGATAAATTTTCAATTAATGCCCTTGCGAAAAATTCAGGCTTTAAATCGGAAAAAAATTTCTATAGAGTTTTTAAACAATTTAAGACAGTAACACCAGCTAAATACTATGATGAAATTAAAAATATTTAATCTTTTAAGCTTCATAAAACATTAAATTCGCTAGAAAATGAATAGATTAAAAAAGCCCCCTAAAAGGAGGCTTTTCTGTACTCGAGGCGGGACTTGAACCCG
>JAYNRW010000124.1:0-3745 GCA_038114965.1 Flavobacteriaceae bacterium
CAGAACAACGCATAATCCTAAAGTTTTTAGAATTTTCAGAATTTGTTAATATGTAGAAACTATCGCCAAAGTGATTTATACTATACTCATGGTTTTTCTCCCTTTTTGCAAATAGTCTAAACTCTTCATCAGGAGTATTTGCATTAAGAAATCTCATTTCTGTAGTTAAAGTACTTCTTGATGCAATAATTAAAAATTCTTGTGACTTAGTTTTATAAACTCCAGTACTAAACTGATCATCTTTTTCCTCAAATACTAATATGTCATTCTTGATATCTGAATTTAATTGATGTCTATAAATTTTATTTACTCTCAAAGTTTTATCTTCTTTTTTTGAATAAAAAATTGTTTTATTATCATTTGCCCAAGTAATAGATCCAGTAGTATTTTTAATTGTTTCATTAAATTGTTTTTTTGTTTTCAAATCCAAAAATTTTATTGAATATAATCTTCGTGAAAGTGTGTCAAAACTATACGCTAATATTCTGTTATTTGGACTAACACTAATACTACCAACACTATAGTAAGCATGCTTTGATGCCAATTTATTTACATCAAGTAATATTTCTTCATCATTATCTAAGCTTTTATATTTTCTAGAATAAATTGGATAGTCTTTTCCTTTTTCAAATCTTTTTATATACCAATATTCATTAAAGAAATATGGAACAGAAATGTCATCTTCTTTTATTCTTGATTTCATTTCATCAAATAAAATCTGTTGCAAATCTTCAGTATTTTTTAATGTTTTTTGAGTGAAATTATTTTCATCATTTAAATATTTAATGACATTTTTGTCATTTTTATCATTGAGCCAATAATAATTATCTATTCTAATATCTTCATGAGCGATTAACTCTTTTTTAATTTTTTCTGCTGAAGGAACTCTATCTTTCATGTTACAAGAAATAAAGGAAATTAAGATCAGTATTTTTGAAATGTGACGTGTCATTCATCTATAATTTTGCTAATTTATACCAAAATGTTCATTATTAAAATCTTATCTTAACTTTGATATTATAATTTATATTTGTTTTTTTGCTATTAAAATATATAGTAACTGAATTATTTTCAAAAAACTCAGATATTTTTGGAGCTGCTTCATCAACATTGTGTTTAATTCACTGTATTGTAACTCCGTTACTATTTTTTGTCCCATTTTGGTGGACAGGTCTTAATTTCATTTTTATTATTGTTTCTTTTTTTGCTGTATATGGCTCAGTAAAAAACACATCGAGAAAAATAATGAAACCTTTACTTTGGTTAGGTTTTATTTTTCTCTCTACTTTAATTATTAATGAAGAAATAGGATTCTATCACTTACCTGAATTTGTAACTTACATAGCGGCATCAAATCTTGCATTTTTACATATTTATAATTTAAAATATTGTCAGTGCGAAGATGAAGAATGTTGTGCACAAAAAAAGTAAGGTTTAAAAATAAATTTCTTTTGCTAGCCTGAATGTATTGCAATGGGCATTAACGATATCTTCAATATTCTTTGAGTATCCACCTCCCATACTTATCTGTAAAGGGATATTAAAGGTTTTACACAGATTTAATATTATACTATCTCTTTTTTTACAACCCTCAATACTTAAGCTTAGTCTACCTAATTTATCAGTTTTTAGTATATCAACACCAGACAAATAAAATATAAAATCAGGATTTAAAATTTTTATAATATTAGGAATTATATCTTCAAGCTTAGTTAGATATTCAACATCTTCAGTGCCGTCATCAAACTCAATATCTAAATCGCTTTTTTCTTTCTTAAAAGGATAATTTTTTTTTCCATGAAATGATAGTGTAAAAACATTCATATCATTTTTAAAAATAGAAGCAGTCCCATTTCCTTGATGAACATCAAGGTCAATAATTAGTATTTTTTTTGCTAAATCATTATGCAATAAATAATTAGCAGCAATTGCTTGATCATTTAACATGCAAAATCCTTCACCTTTGTCAGCAAATGCGTGATGAGTTCCACCAGCAATATTCATTGAAATACCATTTTTAATTGAAAAACTGACACACTCTATCGTACCTTGAGCTATTTTTTTTTCTCTTTCAATCAAAAGTTTACTTAAGGGAAAACCTATTGGGCGAATTTCTTTTTTGGATAATGACTGACTAACTAATTTGTTATAATAATCATTACTGTGAGTTAATAAAACATCTTCTTTATTTAAAATACCAGGTTCAAAAAAGTTATCTTTTGAAAATGTTTTTTCAGCTATTAGTTTTTTTGGAATTAAATCATATTTTTCCATTGGAAATCTATGATTTTCAGGGAGTGGATGATTATATATTTTACTGTAAGCAACCTTTAGCATAGACAATTATCTTCACAACAATTTTCATGCATATTTTTAAAAACTTCAAACAAAAATTAAACTAATAATCAATAGAATGGAAAATATAAAATTAAAAATCCCGAAAAATTCAATTTTGTATTCTCTAACCAATAATAGAAATAATACAATTGAGCTTAATGAAAATTGAAGAAAAAATGAAGGAATTATTAATAGTTCCCAAAAAACACCAAATAAGACAGATTTAATTTCAAATTGTGAAAGTATAAATGCTAATGAAATAAAACATGCATTAGCAATAATGAGTATTTTAAAAATTTTTTTCAAGCAGTCAAATATATGTAAATTAGATTTATGGAAATTGTAATACTATTAATATTAACAAATCTATTTATTCTTCTTGTCATGCGTTCATTAAATGAAAATAATGCCAAATACCTACTTGCCGGTTACAATACTATGTCAAAAGAAGAAAGAGAAAATTTTAAAATAAAGGAGTATTTAATTTATTTAAAAAAATTTTGGAATAAACTTCTTTTGTATAATTCATTACTAACAATTTCTAGTTATTTCTTTTTTGATGAGTTAGGTGTTGTAATAGTTTATTCAATATCTCTTATGCTACCTCTTCCAATTTTCATATATCAGTCAAATAAAAATTTTAAAAAATGATTATAAAGGATTTAGATGGTAGGGAATATAAAATTCCTAATCTTGAAGAATTTAAAAATCATATTAAAAAATATCACACTGTTAATGGGAAACCCGATGGCAGTTTACACGAAGAGAATGGTTATTATTTTAGAGTCGATTATAATTTTTATAAAGAACTATTTGGTTGAAAATAAATGTTATTTTCAATAGAATACCATAATAAAAGAGCTGCAATAGTTCTGTAGGGCTTCCACTTTTCACTTATTGATTTTAATAGATTCAAATCATCGATACAGTAGTTTTTTTTCATACTATTAATGAGAGCTAAATCTCCAAATGAAAATATATCTTTTCTTAAACAAACAAACATTAAGAACATCTCACAAGTCCACTTACCAATCCCTTTAATTGAAATTAATGATTTGGTTATTTCATCATTTGACATTTCATTAATATTTATTTTATTATCCCTAAAAAAAATTAATACATTCTTAATGTATTCAACTTTTCTAAATGACAATCCTATACTTTGGATCTTATCATCAGGAATTTTCAAGATTTCAGAATTAGATTTTCCGTCAATTAAATTGAAAAATTTTTTCTTAATACTTATAGCTGCTTTAAAGCTGATTTGTTGCTCAATTATAAGATTACAAATTGAAATTGCATAATTAGAGTTATATCTATCATTTGGATTTATTTTATCACCAAATGAATTAATAAAAAATTCCATGACTTTATCATTAGATAAATGCTCAAATGCATCATTTATAAC
>JAYNRW010000125.1:0-3739 GCA_038114965.1 Flavobacteriaceae bacterium
TATAATAAAATCTGTTAGGGACGTCTTAATCATTGAATCTATAATATAAATCAATGTTGATGGTTACAGCATTAGTTTGTTCTGAAAGATTATGAAGATCTTGACTATCGTGATCAGAACCAATAATATAAACATATTCCCTGTTTTTCTTTTCTCTAGTAGGATCTATTCTTCCAATCATATCGATATTAAGGTTAGTAACAGTGTTTTCTAATGGATAAATAGGGTTATCTGAATAATATTTAGATCCTAGTAAACCTTTTTCTTCACCAGTTACATGCAAGAAAACAACACTTCTTTTAGGTCCTTTTCCTCTGTCAGAAGCTTTCTTAAAAGCTTCGGCAATTTCAAGTAGTGCAACAGTTCCTGATCCATCATCGTCAGCTCCATTATATATTTTTCCATCTCTCTGACCAACATGATCAAGGTGAGCAGTTATTACAACGTATTCATCAGGTTTTTCAGTTCCTCTTATAATAGCAATAACATTTTCAGTTTCAACCTCTCCAACATTTCCTCTTCTGATATTTAGTTTCATTTTTTGAAGGTAACTTCCATTATTTCCAGCTTCTATTCCAGCATCTTTATAGAAGTTTACTAAATATTCAATAGCTTTATCTTCACCCTCTGTTCCAGTATCTCTTCCTTCAAATTCATCAGATGCATAAATGTAAAGATGATTTTTTAGGTCTTTTTCGGTAATTGTTTTACCAAATTTTTTCGACTTAACTTCTGATGTATAAGAGTATTGGGCAAATGAATTAATACTAAAAAATAGTAGTAATGTATAAGTTAAAATAGTTTTCATTTTTTTGATTTTGGACGTTAAATATAGAATAATTAAATTTAATTGTAATCAAAGTATAATTTTGAAATCATTTGTAAAGAAATTTCTTCTATTTATAATTTTATTTAATTTTTATTCATGTTCTAAGAACGAAAAAGATGATTATAATTTTATAATTGTTTTTGTCGATGATATGGGATATGGTGATGTTGGGTCTTATGGCCATCCAACAATAAAAACACCTAATCTTGATATGATGTCAAATGAAGGGCAAAAATGGACTCAGTTTTATTCTGCTTCAAGTGTATGTACTCCAAGTAGAGCAGCACTGTTGACGGGAAGATTACCTATAAGAAATGGAATGATAGGCAAAAGGTCAAGAGTTTTATTTCCTAACTCTGACTTTGGTTTACCTGCTTCAGAACTTACAATTGCTGAGAAGTTAAAAGAAAATGGTTACAAAACAGCAGCTATTGGAAAATGGCATTTAGGTCATAAGAAACAATATTTGCCATTAAATAATGGATTTGATTATTATTATGGTATTCCATATTCAAATGATATGAATAAAATAAATAATAATTCATATTGGTCTGAATATGAAAGGGAAGAGTTGAATTCAAATAGTTATAATGTCCCTTTAATAGAAAACTTTGAGATAATTGAAAGACCTGTTAATCAAACAACTATTACAAAAAGATATTCCGAAAAAGTTGCCGAATATATTCGAAAATATAAGAATGATAAATTCTTTATTTACTTAGCACATAGCTTACCTCACATACCTTTGTATGCTTCAAATGATTTTTTAGGAAAAAGTAAAAATGGTTTATATGGTGATGTTATTGAAGAAATTGATCATGGTATCGGAATAATTATTAATGAATTAAAGAAACATAATCTTGATAAAAATACAATTGTTGTATTTACATCTGATAATGGTCCATGGCTTCCTTATAAAAATCATGGTGGATCTGCAGGTTTGTTAAGAGAGGGTAAAGGAATGACTTGGGAAGGTGGTCATAGAGTACCTGGAATTTTTTGGGGAGGTGATATTAAACCAGGTGTAATTGATGAAATTGGATCTACAATGGATCTATTTCCAACATTTCTTGATTTATCTAATTCGAGTAAAGTGATGGATAGAGTAATTGATGGTGTAAATATTAAAGAAACTTTATTTGATCATGCACCAAGTAAAAGAAATAAAATAATTTTTTATCGTGAAAGAGAAATTTATGCAATTCGATATGGTGAATATAAAGCTCATTTTATAATTAAAGGCGCTTACAATTATCCGAAGGGAAGTAATAAAAAAATTGTTTTAGAAGAACCGCTTTTATTCAATCTAAATATTGATCCATCTGAAAAACATAATATTGCAGATAAGTTTCCAGAAAAAGTAGAAGAAATAAAAAAAATAGCTATTGATCATCTCAATATTTTTGAGCCACCAGAGAGTGTTTTAGATTATAGAAATAGTAAAGAGTTTTAAATTTATTTTCCTTAGTTTATATATAATAAATGATTAGAAGAAATTTTTTAAAATTAACATCACTTGCTAGTTTTGGAGTTAATTTAAACTTACTTAATAGTGCTTATACCCATTATTTAACCTTAACATTTGATGATGGATTTAAAAAATCTTCATATAAAACAGCTGCGATTTTTGAGAATTTTGGCCTGAAGGCTAGTATAAATGTTATTGCCACAGGTCATTTGAAATCCTTTAATCGTGATCCTAAATGGATGCCTAATAATTTACTTGGGAATTTTGATGATTGGAATAAAATTAAATCAAAAGGACATGAAATTATGCCTCATTCTTGGGAACATTTAAATTTAACTGAAATCCCATTGAACAAAGCTTTTACAAACATAAATAAATGTTTAGATTATTTTGAAGATAATTTAGATGGTTTTTCTATTTCAAACTCTGTTTTTCACTACCCATACAATGCTTCAAATAACAGTCTAGATAAATATCTTTTAAAAAAGGTGAAAGCAATAAGAACTGGTGGCTGGCTTGTACTTAATGGAAATTTTTCAAATGAAATACCCGATAAATATTCTAAATTAAGACTCGGAACATGGAGTCATGGCCCAGGATTATGTAACAACTTTGTAGAAAATTCTATAAATGATTTTTTAAATTCTAATGGAGGATGGCTTATTTTAAATCTTCATGGTCTAGATAATGAGGGCTGGGGTCCAATAGGTTCTAAATATTTAGATGAACTATTGTCAAGATTAATTAAAATTAATTTTTTAAGTATTAAATCAATAGGAGATATTTTAATTTAAGTGATTTTCAATGTAATCCCATAGTTTTATCCTCATTTCTAAAGCTTTTTTAGACATTGCTGTAGCTTCTTTCCATTTTTCATCATCATCTTTACAAAGTTCAGAAATCATTTGAAGAGCCATCGGACCATGTTCATCTCCATCCATTTCAATATGTCTTTCCAAATAATAAAGAAGATCTCCGATTTTTGTTTCGTTGTTTTCATTTAAAGTCTTAACAATATTGATAAACATATCAGGAATTAAATCTTCTCTTCCAAAAGTAAATACACTTGCAATAATATGTGGTTTGTTGGATTCTATCGTCTCAAATGTAAAATTTAAAAAATCACTAATACCATTAGGAATTGAACATTTTTCAATAGCTTTTGTATGAGATTTAGTTTCAATAATTTCATTAACAAATTGATGTATTTTACTGGTGTCAGAACCAATTTTATTCATTGATTCAACATACAGTTCAAAATGACTAACTGGATTATTGTTTTGATCGATATCACTTTCTTCACCTAAAACTATTTCATTAATTAATCTTCTTGAAACTTTATCTTTTGTAGGATACCATGGAGTTTCAACACAGGTTAAATTTTTTTGAAGAGATTTCGCGAGTGACATAAAGTCCCAAACTGCAAAAACATGAATTTCCAT
>JAYNRW010000126.1:0-3638 GCA_038114965.1 Flavobacteriaceae bacterium
TATTTAAAAGTAGAATCAAAAACAGTTAGAAAAACTGCTAAACTTGTAAAGAAATAATTAATTTAATAGAAAAGAATTGATGAAAATAAAAAACTTGTTTCCAATACTGATATTAGTTGTTATATCCCTCACATTATTTTATAATCTGAATAACGTAAATGATGTTAGACTAATTCATGAAAATAACTTAAAAAACAGTCCTTTTATCAATTCAAAAAGTCTTTCTAAAAAAGAAAGAAAAGAAAATGGCTTACCTCCAAACCCTTATAATGAAAGGCTCTGGGAACTAACAATGGATCCAGTTCTTGGAAGACCGAGAACAGAAAATCTTTTTGAAATTCAAAATGAATTAAATGACATAAGAGGAATTAAAATTGATGGAGTTCCAGGTGAAAACGATGAAATGGCATGGGTTCAAAGAGGTCCAAATAATGTTGGTGGAAGGACTAAAGCTGCAATGTTTGATCCTAATGATAATTCTAATAAAAGAGTTTTTGCTGGTGGAGTAAGTGGAGGTTTGTTTTTAAATGAAGATGTTGGTAATCCAAACTCAGAATGGAAAATGATTGAAGGAATTCCAAGAAATTTAGCAGTATCTTCAATCACATATGATCCTAACAATAAAAATATTTTTTATGTTGGTACTGGTGAAATTTATACTGGAGGAGATGCAATTGGTAATGGATTATGGAAATCAAGTGATGGTGGTATAACATGGAAAAATATTTTTGGTGGAGCATCTGATTCAGATCAAGTTTTTATAAGTAATAACAATACAATAGATATTGTTTCTCACAGTGATGAAAACCCAATTGAGTTCATAGTAGCATCTTTTGGACCAAATCCACCTGAAGATTCGTCTTCTAGAATTACAGGAAATGTGATTTTATCAAACCCTGAGGATGGATGTAGTACAATATCTAATACTTCTGAAGCTAATGGGAACATTTTGTTAATTGAAAGAGGTGATTGTGGAGGTTCAGAAAACAATGGTGCTTTTTTCAGAAAAGTTTTAAATGGTCAAAATGCTGGTGCAAAAGCAGTAATAATATATAATAAAGAAACTGGAGCTTCAGATTGGACAGATGATTTAGTTACTATGATTAAAGGATCAGACGATGATGAAAAAGAGATAACCATTCCCTCAGTTTTCATCAGAAAAGCTGATGGATTAAAATTAAAAGAATTAATCTCAAAAGGAACAACTAACGTAAAAATTTCTAAAAGAACAGATAAACTTCCCTCAGGATTAACAATTGTGCCGGGTATGTTTTTTATTAATGATGTGGTAGTTAGAAACAACAATGGCACATCTGAAATTTACGCTGCAGTTGGTGCAAACAGATGGACAAGGGTTGTTGGTACTAGAAGTGATGATCAAAATACAGTTTTAGGTGGCGGATCAAATGATGGAGTTTATAAATCAACTGATGGGATAAATTGGACTAAAATAGAACTATACCATCCAATTGACTCACAAAATGAAACTAAGTACAACAGAACGGTATTACCCCTTGACCTAGAAATTTCAAGTGACAATAAAATTTGGGTTTCAACTACTTCTGATGCTACCTATCCCGAAAACAATATAAATGCTATGGGTGGAGGAAAGATTTATAGATCTAATGAAGATGGTACTAGCTTTACTTTAATTCATGAAATTAAATTTGATTTTAATGGTCAAGAATATTCAGCAAGAAGAACAGAAATTGAATTTACTGCGGATAATACCCTTATTGCACTTACAAGGGTTATTCAAACAATTAATGGCTCTGGTTATTTCAGACCTAAAATAATAAAAGGAAGTGTTCAAGAATTTATTAATAACCAAGTTCAAGTTGTCACTCTTCCAGATGATAAAGATGAAGATATTAGTTCCGGTGATTTTACTCGTGGACAAGGATACTATAATTTGATGATTGAAGCAGATCCTGAAAATAAAGACAAAGTTTATATCGGTGGTATTAATATTTTTAGAGCTAACAATTTTTCATCTGCAGATTCAGGTAACCCTTGGTCTCAATTAACTCATTCAAGTGGTGAATTTAATCTTAAATATGCTCACGCCGATCAACACGGAGCAGTTATTAATGAAAATGATCCAAATATAGTCTTATTCACAAATGACGGTGGTATAGCGTACTCACCAAATGATGGAGCACAAATTGACCATAGAAATAAAAATTATCATACTTCTCAATTCTACTCAGTCGCAGTAGCTCCTGTAGATATGTTTAAGGATTATAAAACTAATGTTGATGGCTGGAACCCAAGTGGTGCAGGTTCTAAAGATTTTAGAATTATTGTTAATAATCAAACTGACGTTTATTCTGGTGGTACTCAAGACAATGGAACACTTTTAATTGCTAATAATGCAGGCTCTTCAGAGGGAACCGACATTAGCAGTGGAGATGGAGCTGCTACCATGTTTTCTCAAAACCCAAACAACAGATATGTAGTTTATAACTATATTTTCAATAATAGTGTTAGAGTTTTAAATATGAATAATCCAAAGTTCAGTAACACTGATGGAGAAACATCTATTTGGTGGAGGATTTCAGATAACGAAGATGATCGGGGTGATTTTATAAATAAACAAGCTTTAGATAGTAATAAAGGAATTATTTATTCCAACTATGGAAATGGTCAAATAATAGCTTATTATGGGTGGGATGATTTTACATTAAGTGAGCAAGGTAGTGTTGCTGATACATATATTATTTCTGGTTTAGCGAGAGATATTACATCATTAAATGTTTCACCTTTTGAGACTAGTTCATCAACATTATATGCAGGTGGAATTACAGGGGATTTATGGAAAATTGAAAACGCTGATAACAATAATTCTCAAAATGTTTCAGTTATAAGCAATTCTGATTTTATTGGCAGTATTTCTGATATTGAATTCGGAAAAGATGAAGATCACATCTTTGTTACATTCCACAATTATGGTATCAACAATGTTTTTTACTCAAACGATGGTGGTATTAGTTGGGAAGAAAAAGATGGTAATCTGCCTAATATCCCTGTAAGATGTATTCTACAGAATCCGTTAATTGAAGATGAAATTATCATTGGTACAGAATTAGGTGTTTGGTATACAAAGGACTTTTCATCTGAAAATCCAACATGGAAACAAGCCAACGCAGGTATGAGAGATCTAAGAGTAACTGATATGGATTTAAGAAAAGGAGACAATACAGTTTTTATTTCAACATATGGTTTGGGTATTTATTCTGGTGTTTTTACAAATAATGATCCAAATCTTACATTAGATACTGATAAAAAACAATTAGAAATATTTTTAGGTCAATCTGGATCATTTAAAATTAATTATTCCGCTATTAATGGTTTTAGTGAAAATGTTAATTTCTCAATTTCTGGACTACCCTCAAATTCAAATTATACAACTGATCCTGTATCTCCAATTTTTATTGACAGTGATGGAAGTATAACAGTAAATATCAATGTTAATGATGATGAAGATGTAAAAACTTATCCTCTGACTATTAAGGCAGAATCAACATCAATATCAAAAACAACAGGAATTGAATTAATTGTAACTTCTGATGACATAGACAAAGATGGCATTAAAAATGTTGATGACAATTGTCCAGAGACAGCTAATCCTAATCAGA
>JAYNRW010000127.1:0-3574 GCA_038114965.1 Flavobacteriaceae bacterium
TTTGTTTGATGATAAATGCTAAAAATTTTCGTTAACTCTTATCATAATTATCATACAGGTATAATGGCAATGCCAACGAAAACCCGACTAAAAATAAACTGACTATATACTTCATGATATTTAGTTTCTCTTTTCGGTTTTTATAAATTAAAAAAATTAAAAAGGTTGTTGCAGCCACTGTAAGATCCATTGAAATCATAGAAACAGGATGAGATGAAAATATCTCAGTCCAAAAACCTTCCATACTACCATTATTAAGAATTAAAAAATTAATTAAATGATAATAAGGTAATACTATACCTAGGATACACATTAATAATAATATTTTTTTCATTGTTATATTTTTTATTAAAAGTAAGGAATAAAAAAAGGCCTTGAATTTCAAGACCTCCTAATATTCTTTATTTAAAAAAAGAATTTATTCCATTTCCATCATCCACTGATGAATTCTAAAAATTTTTCCTTCATCATCGCTTATAAAAATCCTGTCAACCAATCCTACACTTTCTTGAGAACCATCTTTATAAAATCTATCTTCTTTAAATGCAATAGTTACTCTTGTAAAATTAGTTTTTGTAGATTTTAATGGAATAGCATTATATACTGTTCTTTTTATTGAATCGTATGGTTCATGTAACATTTTGACTACATCATGTATTTCTGGCTTTAATGTTGTGATGGCTTGTCCCCCTTGAGGTGGACGATATGTTACAGTATCAGCCATAAATTCAACCATTGTCTCAGAATCTTTATTCGCAAAAGCAAGGACTAAGTCAACTGCCATTTGTGCCTTATCATCTGATCCTAAAATATACTTTGCATCACGGCCATAATCAAAACCAGATTCTTTGTTTACTTCAACAGTTTTAGTTTCACAACTAAAAAAAACTGTAGATATTAGTAATAGTAGTATTTTTTTCATAATTAAAATTTTTTCATTTATTCAGATGATGCCTCCGATGCAGCAGCATACTCTTTATTAAATTGCTCATCAGCAAAGAATCCCAACGCTTGGACGATTTTACCATCTTTCCACTCATAATCAAAGTGTCCCTTAATTTTAAGTTCTTGTCCAGTAAAATTTCCTGTAGCACTCCATGTAAACCAATAGTTTGTCCAAATTCTACCATCTGAAAAGTAATTTGTGTGAGCGTATTCATCAGAGATTGTAATACCAGAAAAAACCTCGTGTTCGTATGTCCACCCATTAATTAGATTTTCTTTTCCAACAACTTCGGTGCTGTTAAAATAAACCTTAACATCATCAGAGTAGTATTCCTCAGCTTCTTCAAAATCTGCCTTAGTATAATCTTCGGCAAGTTCTAAGACTAATTCAGTTAATTCATCTTCAGCTTCCGTTCCTGAATATTCTTCAACATCATTATCTGACATAATTACCCCTACAACACCTGTGGAACTCATATCACATGACATTAAAGGAATAAATAAAAGTAATAGTAGTTTTTTCATTTTAATAAAAATTATAAGTTGAATTATTGTAATACGCTTGCATACCGTTCTCACCACCCTTAACAAGAGGAATTACAGTTTGCACAAAGCTTGGTTCCTCTACATTAAATCTCCAATCAAGATATTCTTCATATTGTTTATATGAATCCCAATATTCATAGATGAAATATGTTTCGGTTTCTTCATTATAAAAAGCTTCTAAATGAGTGCAACCTTCCCAATTTCTTGTAACTGTCAAACCTGCATCTGAATCCATTAATTCTTGAAATTTGTCAAGATTTCTCTTACTTACCTTGGCAGTGAAAACAACAACATTTCTTTGAGCTGGACCTACAGCATTTACCATTCCAGTAGCATCAAAATATTCACCAGTAGATGAAATTTTTCCATCTTCAAAATCAAAATTGTGGTAAGACATTACACTAAATTCTCGTCCAGTAGATAAACTTTTTCCACTCCATCTTCCATAAGCTCTGACACTACCATCTGGCTTCATTGTCAAGGTGTCAATTCCAGGTAGCCATACTGGGTCGTTAAACTTTACGTCTGTATAATTTTGAACATAAAACTCTGCAACTTGGAGTGACGTTTCATAATCTACCATTCCCATACCATACATAGGAGCGATGTCTTGAAGATTCTCTGAAACAGCCTCTTTCCAAAGGTCTATATTTTGATCTTCAAATGCTTGAACCCATTTCTTTGCAACAGCAAGATTAGATTCATATTCAGGATTACTGTTGCACGCGACAAACAGTATCCCAACCAATAGTAAAATAATTTTTTTCATAATATATAATTTTAATAAAATCCGTAACCGGTATTGTTTGAGTAAATTGAAATCCCATCAGCACCACCAGAGATTAGTGGAAGCATTTTTCCAACTAATCCACTTGGGTCTTCGTTAAATCTCCAGTCAGCATATGCATTATACTGTTCAAATGAGTCCCAATGTTGGATTACAACATATTTACTGCTTTCTTCATTAAAAAATCCTTCAACATGATTACATCCTTCATAGTTTCTCGTTGTTTTAAGACCTGCATCTGATTCAAATAATTTTTGTAAATCATCATACTTGCCTTTTTTAAGGTCTACAGTTACAACAATTACATTTCTTTGAATAGGACCAACCGCAGCTACCATTCCTGTAGCATCAAAGAAATCACCAGCATTGGTGATTTTTCCATCCTCTACTTCAAACCAGGAATAGGTTCTGTTAGAAAATTCTCTGCCAGTTGATTTGCTCGTTCCAGTCCATGTACCATAAACCCTAACACTTCCATTGTTCTTTAGTGAAACAGTATCAACACCAGGAAGATATACAGGGTTAGTGAATTTAATGTTCTCAAAATTGTTGATGTAAAATTCAGCCTGAGCGAGAGCAGACTCATAATTACCACTGTTTTCTACTGTTCCATACATTGGAGGACTATAAACTAAGTCTTCAGAAACAGCTTCTTTCCATATTTCGATATCTCCTAGTTCAAATGCTGAAACAACTTTTTTTACAGCTTTAACATTTTCAGAGTATCCTTTATCATTATCGCATGATATCATAAATAATGCGATTAGAATCATAATATATTTTTTCATTAGTTAAAAATTTTGTTATTTTTTAAGGTAGAAAAAAATCCTCTAAAGAAATAAGAAATTATAAAGATTTAAGAATTTGATAATAAAAGAGCAAGAAAAATAAAGAATTAATGACAACTCTTATTGTATTTTTTTAATCTCCAATAATTGTAAGGCAATGGAGTTATGAATCCAGCTAATAACATTATTGGAATGACTGTTAAATTAAGTACAGCACCACCAGTGATTAAATAGTCCGTTAAGTTCATAGCGACTTCCATACTGATCATTGAAATCAAAGACATACCTAATGCTGTAGTCAAAGCTTGTTTAAAACTCATTTGTTTTAGTAGAATAATTGTTTCTAAAATAACACTGGTAATCAATCCATTTATTATAGCCAGTATCATGATATTAAGAGTAGAAATATCCATAGGATAAACTTGAAAAAAGTATATTGTTCCAAAATCTCCAATAGAACAACCTAACAAACACCATAAAGTATTTACAGATGCTTTTTTCCAAGTGT
>JAYNRW010000128.1:0-3330 GCA_038114965.1 Flavobacteriaceae bacterium
AATGAACAATTCCTTTAATTTTTATTGGAGGGGAATATCTATCATCAACCATAGCCCCAACCATTCCCTCAACATAATTGCCAACTCCGGCTTTAAAAGCATTTACAATTAGATCTGGACCTGGAATAGAAGCGTAAATAAGTTTAGGACTATCGCTCCTTTTAAACTCATCCATATTTAATATTTTATTCAATGTCCAAGTTACATCTCCAGCACCACCAGCTGTGGGGTTGTCACCCATATCACTTATTATAAATGGCTTATTATCTTCTCTAAATTTTAGATAATTAAATGCTTTATTAAATGCATCCTCAATGTCAGTTGTAGGAGCAACAAATTCAAAATCATGTCTGAAATTCCAAAAATCTTTTGCCAACTCTTCAGCGCTTTCAACTACTTGTTTTTTATTATCTCCATATGTCATTACAACAGCATGATTTCTTGGTGCATCTCCCCAAGCATACCCAACCCAAATAGCAGCATCAATAACTCCTTTTTTTTCAGTCATTGGAGCTACTTTACTATATAATGTTTTTCCAGGATCAACCCTTGTGCTTGTTTTCTCTCCTGGCAATAATATTGGTACAGGGATCCAAGCTTTATATTTAGGTTTTCCTTTTCCTGACTTAAGTCTATAAATTAAGTTGTCTAAGGCTCTCTGTTTAGATTCCATAGCATCTTCATGAGGAGCCATTCTATAACAAGTGATCAAATCAGAATGCTTAGCTAAAACTTCAGAAACATTTCCATGAGAATCCATTGATGTTGAAATTAGAGTTTTAGGACCAACAACTTTACGAATTCTTTCGATAAAATCACCTTCAGGATCTTCCATGCCTTCAACATTCATAGCTCCATGAATATCAAAAAATAAACCGTCTAAAGGAAGAGTTTGCTTTGTCATCTCAATAATTTGAATCACCATAGACTCATATGATTCTTTAGTTACAACTCCTCCAGGCAGAGCTCTAGCTCGCATTGTCGGAAACCAATCCGCTTTATCAATGTATGATTGGTCAAAAAAACTATAACTAGTAAAAATTTCACCACTTAATCTTATAGTAAAGTCTCTCTCAGTTGTTTTCGCTGGGGAAAAAGTACTTGATTCAATAGCTATACCAGCTATACCAATTCTAGGTTTTTCAATCCCATTATTACATGAAATCAATAATATTGATAAGATTAAGAAGTATAATTTTTTCATAATTAAAAGATAGTATTTATATGAATATTTTTAAAATTAAAGAATTTTGTTATTTTATTTATATGGAGTCAAACTTATTATTATCAAGAACTTTTATGATACTCGGAGGCATGCTAGTTCTTACAACATTTACAGCTAGAATCAATAAAGCATTTGAAACACCTTTAGAAACATTTATTACAGTTGGAGGAAGTTTTTTAATGCTGTTTCTTATAATGTTTAATGCAGAAACTTACCCAATGAATATAATTTTTGTCGGGATTTTTTCCTTATTCATGGGATGGTCTCTGGGACCAACAATCGCATACATAGGAGAAAATTTTAAGTTTAGAAAATATTTAAAATCAAAACAGGTTGTTTCTAAGTCTACTGCAAAAGTTGAAAAATCCAACATCGAAAAATTTTTTGGTGCAAAAGAAGAAAAACATACGGTTTATTACTTTAAACATTCACCAGAAAAAATTTTTGAAAGAGAATCAGATGAATTTAGAAAATTAAAAGATGATTTTGAAAAAAATGTTCTTCCACATGATAGATATAATCAAGAATGGCAAAATATTGTTTTTCAAGCTTTAATTGGAACAACCCTAGCTGTTTTATTGACGGCTCTTATTAATATTTCATTTGATTATGATTTTGGTTTTTTAGGCCCTATTTTATTTATATGCCTTTTTGCATTAATTATTATGGAATTTCTTAACGCTTTTTACTTTAAATCTAAAAGAAGAAGATTGTTACAAGCTTATGCAGGAGTAATTATTTTTACTTTTTATTTAATTTATGATTTTAATAGATTGGAAAAAGCAATTGCAGCTGGTGATTCATCTTGGTCAACAGCAATTGATATTGCCGTAAATTTATATCTTGATATTATAAACTTATTTATAGATCTTCTAATAATTTTAGCTGAGTCATCAGAATAGCTTTTGTTCCAAACCAATTAGAAACGCATATTCCATTGCAATTTCTTTTAGTGCATTAAATCTTCCCGATGCACCTCCATGGCCGGTGTCCATGTTTGTGTGAAGTAAGAGATGATTTTTTGATCTATTATAATCTCTAAGTTTTGCTATCCATTTTGCAGGCTCCCAATATTGTACTTGTGAATCATGAAGTCCAGTTGTAATAAGTAGATTCGGATAATTAAGATTCGAAACATTATCATATGGTGAGTAGGATAGCATATAATTATAAAATTCTAAATCATTTGGATTACCCCACTCATCATACTCTAGAGTTGTTAATGGAATAGATTCATCTAGCATAGTTGTCATGACATCTACAAATGGTACAGCTGCAATAACTCCATTAAATAATTCAGGTTCCATATTGATTACGGCTCCCATTAATAAGCCACCTGCTGAGCCTCCCATTGCATAAAGGTTTTTACTAGATGTGTAATTTTCACTTATTAAATATTTTGCTGAGGAAATAAAATCCAAAAATGTATTTTTCTTTTTTAATAATTTGCCACTCTCATACCAATCTCTTCCCAAATATTCACTTCCTCTGACATGAGCAATTGCAAAAACAAATCCTCTGTCTAGTAAACTTAATCTTGTTGATGAAAAATATGGGTCAATTGTTATTCCATATGAGCCATATCCATATAGTAGAAGAGGAGTATTTTCACTGTAAACAGTTTCTTTTCTTTTTACTATAGATATTGGAATTTGTGTGCCATCATGAGAAATAGCCCATACACGCTTTGATTCGTAATTACTTGATTTAAAATTTTTATCTACTACTTCTTGTACTTTTAAAATATTCTTTGATTTTTTTGACATATCAAATTCAATTACAGAAGAAGGGTTAGTTAAAGATGTAAAGTTATACCTAAGTTTTTTCGAACTAAAATCGAGATTAATACCCAATGAAGCATTATATGTTTGGCCCTCAAAAGGAAGATAGAATTCATCATTTGTTTTCCATTTTTTAATTCGGAATTTGACCAATCCCTTTTCTCTTTCAGAAATGACAAAATATTCATCAAATAGTTCAATATCTTCAATTAAAATTTCTTTACTGTGTGGTATAATTTCTTCCCAACTTGATATGGAAGTGTCTTTAACAGAACAACGCATAATCCTAAAGTTTTTAGAATTTTCAGAATTTGTTAATATGTA
>JAYNRW010000129.1:0-3317 GCA_038114965.1 Flavobacteriaceae bacterium
TTCTTACCAAAATATTGGCAGATAAACTGAGATAATCTGTCAATTTCTGATCAATATTCATTCGAATATTGGCTTGTTTAAATTTAGATATATCATCTTTAATAGTTGAACCTTGGTCTGAAATAGAGGCAGATAAAAAGTATTTTGTCTTTTCAGATCCACCACTAAATGATATAGTGTGTTTGCTTCTTGGAGACCAATAATTTTTATCAAATGCCATATCAAATATAGATTTACCATTTGGGAAAATATATCCGTCAGCAGTACCGTTTTGATAAGCTTGTAAGCCAGCTGCAGAGTAAATAGGGTTTGGAGAACCACCAATGTAGTCATACCCTTCCTTGTGCCAAGTAACCCATTCCAATTTGTTTAATCCTTGAGGCATAAAAGCAGGTTGGTCGAAACTAAATACACTTGAATAATTAATATCTACTTTTCCTTCCTTTCCTCTTTTAGTTGTAACTACGATTACTCCATTTGCAGAACGAGCTCCATAAACTGCAGCAGTCGCATCCTTGATAACACTGATAGATTCTATCTCTTCAGGATTTAATCTGGA
The DNA here is from genome assembly GCA_038114965.1 of Flavobacteriaceae bacterium. Classification (GTDB taxonomy): domain Bacteria; phylum Bacteroidota; class Bacteroidia; order Flavobacteriales; family Flavobacteriaceae; genus Eutrophosalina. Next base: position 560 of record JAYNRW010000129.1, read on the forward strand.
TAATCCACCCTGTCTTTCTGGTACTCCATCAATTACTACAAGTGCTTCACTGTTATTAAAAGATCCTGTTCCTCTAATATAAATTGGATTATCATCATATCCTGGCTGAGGTGATCCTTGTCTAATAACTAAACCAGCAGCTGCTCCTTGTAATCCTTTTGATAAATTATTTGATGTTGATAAAGAGAGTTGATCAGAATTAATAGTTGAAATTGAACCTGTAACATTTCTTTTCAATGAAGTTGAGTATCCTGTAACAACAACTTCGCTTAAATCATTAGCACCAACTTCTAAAGTTATAGTTAAATCACTTTGATTTGCAACGGCAACAACTTGACTTTGATAGCCAATGTAAGAGATTTGTAACTGATCCGAGCTTTCAGCATCAATTTCAAACTCACCATCAAAATCTGTAACAACACCCGTACTTGTTCCTACTATAACTACAGTAGCTCCAGGCAATGGCATGCCAGTCTCATCCAGTACTTTTCCTTTGATGGGATCTAAACCTGCTAAGTTTGTCAAACTATTAGTTGCTAAAGTACTTGCTTTAGAAACTTTATTGATAGTAGGCTTTTTTCTTAATGCAATCTGATCGTCAATTAATAGAAATGTAATTCCTAATGGATCAAATATGTTTTCTAAAACATTTCCTAATGGTTGTTGATCTGCACTAAAAAAAACTTTAGTTTTAAAATTAAAATCTCTTGAATTATAAGTGAATTTAATATCAAAATCATTAGAAAAAACTTTAATGACCTCTGTTAGAGTTTCTCCATTAAAGCTAACAGATACTTTTTTGTCCAAAAGATCCTGTCCATTTAATGGAGCAGAAAAACTTTTACTGACAAATAAAAGTATCAAAAACAATTTGGTTAAGTAAGACTTAAAAAGTCTCTCAAAACCTGTATACAAATTATTTTTCATAGAATTGGTTTAAAGTTATTTATTGTTTAATATGGATGGCATACAGCCATCTGATTTGATTATAATTTTATTTCCAAGGATTTCGTATGAAGTATTAACCCCGATACTAAAGCTTAGAATTTTTAATTTTTCAGGAAGAGGCACATCAGTAAGAGATGTTGTTACATAACAATTTTCAAACACATCATCTGGATATTCGACTTTCATGTTATAAACGTCTTGAATCATTGAAAATATTTCTGAAATATGAGTGTCTACAAATTCAAAATCTATCTTATCAACTTTATTTAATGAAGATTCAATATCCTGATTATTTGAAAATTCAGTTACTTTTTGAAATAGATCATCTTTTTTGTTAAAAAGTGCAGCTTGATTTGGCAATAAGGTAATTTCTTTCAAGTCTTCCTGAGTATTAACTACAGATTTTCTAATTTTTACTTCACCTGTTTTTACTATAACCTTTATTATGTCTTGGTCTTTAAAAGCAACTACTCTAAAACTAGTACCATAAACTTGAGTTAGTACTCCATTAGAGTAAACTAGGAATGGTTTATTAGCATTCTTACTAACTTCAAAGAAACCTTCGCCCTCGAGAAAAACCTCTCTGTCATCTTCGTCGAAATCTTTTGAATAAGACAATTTGCTTTTTGGTTGTAGTATTACAGAACTTCCGTCGCTAAGTGTTAAAAACTTTGGTGAGTTACTATTATTTACTTGCTCAATTAGACCTTCAAATTCAGACTCAGCAATAAGATTATTCTTGTATTCAAGATCAAGATTGTAAAAAATACCTGTTGAAATTAAAACTACTATTACAACAGAAGCAGCAAGCGAAAATAGTTTTTTGATTTTTTTTGGTTTTTTAATTTCAAGTTTGAATTTTAGATTATCAAATTCACTATCAATAAAGTCATCCGAAATCTTCTCCTCATTATAATTAAACAATAGCAAAAATGATTTTGCATTTTCAACCATTCGAGCATTTTCTTGAGAATCTATAGCAAAATCTTCCCAGAAGGAATTCCTTTCATTATTTAAAATCCACCTTCTAAAGGATTCATCCTGAATTAATTCCTCAAATTTGTATTTGTCTTCTTTTTTCATTAATGTTTTAAGCCTTTCATTTCTTTTTTAAAAATTAAACTTGATCTGTAAAGATGATTTTTAACTGATTGATAGTTAATTTCAAGTACTTCAGAAATTTGTTGATTATCAAAACCTTTGTAATACTTCAAGTAAATGACTTCCTTTTGTTTGGGGGGAAGCAGATTAATTATATTCTTTACTTTTTTTACCTTTTCATTATTATTCTCCGTTTTAATAATTTTATCCTCAATAGATAAACTCATTCCAAAATCAAGATTATTGTCGGGTGTGTTCTTAAAAACTGATTTTTTAATACGCTTTTTAAATCTTTGAAAAAGCTTATTTCTAAAACCTCCATATAAATATGATTTTACTTTGTGAACCGATCCCAAATTTTTTCTTTTTTCCCAGAGATCCATAAATAAATCTTGAATAGAATCTGAAATTAAATTTGAGTCAGAAGTATATAGTTTTCCAAAATTATATAGTGAACTATAATACTTTTTAAATAGAAAAGAGAATGCGATTTCATCACCCGAAATCATATCTTTCCAGTAAACCAAATCGTTTAAGTTTGAACTTTTTTCCACAAAATTTCTAATCAGTTTATTAATAAGTTGCTTGTTTTAGACAAGAGTACTCATCTAAAGTTCAAAAAAAATTAACTCTTATGAAAAATTATGCTAACGCTTAAAAATATCTTGTAGTTTTTCTAGAGAAACACCCTTTGTTTCAGGCATCATAT
>JAYNRW010000130.1:0-3316 GCA_038114965.1 Flavobacteriaceae bacterium
TAGCAGCAGAATCTCATGTTGATAATTCAATAGAAAATGCTTTAGAATTTGCAAAAACCAATATACTTGGAACAATAAATCTTTTGGAATTATGCAGAAAAAACTGGAATAAAAAAGAGAATAATTTATTTTACCATATATCCACAGACGAAGTTTTTGGGACTTTAGATGAATCTGGAATTTTTAATGAAAATTCTAAATATGATCCACACTCACCATATTCCGCATCAAAGGCCTCTGCAGATCATTTTGTGAGAGCTTTTTGTGACACTCATAAATTACCTGTAATAGTATCTAATTGCTCCAACAACTATGGTCCAAATCAACATAAAGAAAAACTTCTTCCTACTTAATGAAATTCTTTTGGATTTGCCTGGAAGATTGGATATAATTAAGGTTAATTCTTAATTTGATTTTATGAGATTATAAAATTTCCAAATAACAATTCCAGCAGCTACTGAAATATTAAGAGAATGCTTTGTTCCATACTGGCTTATTTCAATTACTCCATGTGATTTATTAACGACTTCTTGACTTACTCCATCTATTTCGTTTCCAAAAATTAAAGCGTGTTTTTTGTCTGCATCAATTGATTTCAAATCTTTTAGTTTAGAAGACTTTACAGCTTGTTCGACTGACCATATTTTTACCTCTTGACTTATTAAATTTTCTATCAAATTGTTTATGTCATTTATATATTCCCATTCAACTGTTTCTGTAGATCCAATTGCAGTTTTTGTAATCTTTCTATTTGGAGGAGTGGCAGTTATTCCGCACAAGTAAATTTTTTCAATTAAAAAAGCATCTGAGGTTCTAAAAATAGAGCCGATATTATTTAAACTTCTAATGTTATCTAGAATGATGATTAGTGGAGTTTTTTTAATAGATTTAAAAGTTGAAACATCAATTCTGTTAAGCTCAGAATTTTTTAATTTTTTCATTAACCAAAAATAAGTTTTAACTATAAATTATTTGAATTGAGTTCTAAGGTAAGTAAAGAAACGCCATTAATGAAGCAATATCGGGAGATTAAAGAAAAATATCCTGATTCAATTTTATTATTTAGGGTTGGAGATTTTTACGAAACTTTTCATGAAGATGCAATTACTACTTCTAAGGTTTTAGGAATTGTTTTAACCAAGAGAGGATCTGGAGTAAATAAAGAAACTAAATTAGCTGGATTTCCTCATCATTCATTAGATACATATTTACATAAATTAGTAAAAGCAGGACATAGAGTAGCAATTTGTGAGCAACTAGAAAATCCTAAGTTAACCAAGACTATTGTCAAAAGAGGAGTTACTGATTTGGTTACACCTGGTGTTGCATTAAATGATGAGATATTAAATCAGAAAAAAAATAATTTTTTAGCAGCAATTAACTTTAATAAAAAAAATGTTGGGATAGCATTTCTTGATATTTCAACTGGTGAATTCATTTCAAGTGAAGGTTCATTTGATTATTGCTTAAATTTTGATCCTAAAGAAATTCTTATTTCAAAAGATGATAAGAAATTTTTTGAAAACAAAAATATTAGTGAAGAGTATTTCTTTTTTGTCGATGATTGGATGATAAATCTAGACACCTCTTTAAAAAAGGTTTATAATCATTTTGATGTTAAAACTTTGAAAGGTTTTGGAATTAGTGATAATAGTTTAGGTGTGATTTCTGCATCTATGATTCTTCATTATTTAGAAGATTCAAATAAAAATCATCTAACAAATATAAGTAAAATAAACCCTATTGATAATAAGTCATTTTTATTGATGGATAGATTTACAATTTCAAATTTAGAATTGATCAATTCTAAATTTCCAGGTGGAAAGTCAGTTTTAGATATTATTGATAAAACAATGACACCAATGGGATCTAGACTTTTAAGAAGATGGTTATGTTTTCCTTCAATTGATTTAAATGAAATTCAATTCAGATATGATATTGTTGAAGAATTGGTTAAGTTATCAAGTACTAATCTTGTTGAAAAATATAATTCAATTATTGATATTGAAAGGGTAGTTTCAAAAATTACAAATTATAAGGTTAATCCAAGAGAGCTAGTAAGTTTTAAACTTTCGCTTTTAAAGGTTGATGAAATTAAAAAGGAATTAAACAGCGCCTCAAAAAATTTAAAGCTATTATCAAAAAAATTTAAAGATTCTCATAAGGTCGTTAAATTGATTGAAAAACATCTCTTTGATGAGTCTCCTGTTAATATAAACAAGGGTAATACTATCAAAAATGGAATTAATAAGGACCTTGATAATTTTCGTGATGTATTCAATAATAGTAAAATGCATCTGCAAAAAATTTTAGAAAGAGAAATTGAAAATACAGGAATAACTTCTTTGAAAATATCTTTTAATAATGTTTTTGGTTATTATTTGGAGGTAACAAATGTTCATAAAGATAAAGTCCCTGAAAATTGGATTAGAAAACAAACCCTTGTTAATGCTGAAAGATATATAACAGAAGAACTCAAAGAATATGAGTCAAAAATTTTAATTGCAGAAGAAAAAATTAAAGAGATTGAGATCATAGAATATAATAAAGTGATTGATAAATTAATCCCACATATAGGTGATTTACAAGATATCGCTAAAATTATTGCATATTCTGATTGTTTATTATCATTTTCAGAAATATCCAAAACTTATAATTATTCAAAACCTATAATTGATGAGTCTAATAATTTTGAAGTAATTGATGCTCGACATCCAGTAATAGAACATACTTTAGAAGAAAGTAAATCATATATTCCTAATGATATAAAAATTAATAAAACTGATCAACAAATATTAATGATTACTGGACCAAATATGTCTGGTAAATCTGCAATACTTAGACAAACAGCTCTAATTTCAATATTGGCTCAAATAGGTTCTTTTGTTCCTGCAAAAAAACTCAAAATGGGATTTTTCGATAAGATATTTACAAGAGTTGGAGCCAGTGATAATATTTCACAAGGAGAGTCTACATTTATGGTAGAAATGTTAGAAGCAGCATCTATAGTAAATAATCTTAGTGATAGAAGTTTGATTTTATTGGATGAAATTGGTCGAGGAACAAGCACTTATGATGGTATTTCAATAGCTTGGGCCATAACTCAATTTATACATGATCACCCAACAAAAGCAAAAACTCTATTTGCTACACATTATCATGAACTTAATATGATGTGTGATAAATTTAAAAGAGTTAAAAACTTCAACATACAAATTAAAGAAACTGGAAAGGACATTATTTTTTTAAGAAAATAAAATCATGGTGGAAGTGCTCTCAGTTTTGGAATTCATGTTGCAAAAATGGCTGGAATGCC
>JAYNRW010000131.1:0-3294 GCA_038114965.1 Flavobacteriaceae bacterium
GATTTAAGAAAGGGATCAATATTACCATCTAAAACAGATGAAGCATCTCCAATTTCAGTATTTGTTCTTACATCTTTAACCATCTTGTAAGGGTGTAGAACATAGTTTCTTATTTGTGATCCCCATTCTATTTTTTTCTTACTATCCTCAATTTTTTTTCTAGCCTCTAGTTTTTTATTTAGTTCAATTTCATAAAGCTGAGATTTCAGCAGAAGTAATGCTTTATTTTTATTATCGAGCTGTGATCTTGTTTCTGAGTTTTCAATAACTATCCCAGTTGGAATATGTTTTAATCTAACAGCTGTTTCAATTTTATTTACGCTCTGTCCTCCTGCACCGCTTGATCTCATCGTATCCCATTCAATTTCAGAATTATTAATTTCTATCTCTATACTTTCATCAACCAGTGGATATACATAAACTGAGGCAAATGAAGTATGTCTTTTTGCATTACTGTCAAAAGGTGATATTCTTACTAGTCTATGAACACCATTTTCACCTTTTAACCATCCGAATGAATAATCACCTTGAATTTCAATTGTAATTGTTTTTATACCTGCGACATCTCCATCAACTAAATTAAGTTGTTTTGTTTTAAATCCTCTTTTTTCACACCACATCATGTACATTCTTGTTAACATACTAGCCCAATCACAACTTTCAGTTCCACCAGCACCTGCGGTTATTTGCAACACGGATGATAATTCATCACCCTCAGATGATAACATGTTTTTAAACTCTAATTCTTCAAGTGTTTTTTTACACTTTTTATAAATTTCTGTTAAACTTTCCTCGGGAACTTCCTTGTTTTTAAAATATTCATAAGTAATCTCAAGCTCATCACATAATGATTCTGCTAGTTCAAAACCAACCACCCAGTCTTTTATTGATTTTATTTTTTTTAAAATAATTTGGGCCTGGGAATTTTCATTCCAGAAGTCAGGATTAAGTGTTTTTTCTTCGAGATTTGAGATTTCAATTCTTTTACTTTCTAAGTCAAAGATACCGTCTTAGGGACCCAAGACGTAGAATTAAATTTTTAATATTATCTGTAGTAATCAAAACATACCAAAATTAAATAAATTAATTGTTTTAATATTAATCATAAACTATATTTAACATAAGTAGATTAATAACGTTATTTAATAATGAATGTGAATTTAATAAGTGATACAGTAACAAAGCCAACACAAGGTATGATGGAAGCTATGTTTAATGCTCATGTTGGTGATGATGTTTTTAAAGAAGACCCCACTGTAAATGAATTAGAGGAGAAGGTTGCAAATCTTTTTGGTATGGAAAAAGCATTATTTTTCCCATCCGGAACTATGACAAATCAGACAGCAATAAAAATTTTAACAAATCCCGGAGATCAGCTTATTTGCAGTAAATATGCTCATGTTTATAATTATGAGGGTGGGGGAGTAAGCTTTAATTCTAGTGTTTCTTGTAAGTTGATAGAGGGTGATAGAGGATTATTTAATGTTGAAGATGTTGTAAAATCTATAAATCCTCCAGATTTCTACCATAGCCCTAAAACTAGCTTGGTTTGTATTGAGAATACAACTAATAAAGGTGGTGGAGCATGTTGGGATATTTACGAGTTGAAAAAAATTAAGAAAATATGTGATGAAAACAACTTGTTCTTTCATCTGGATGGTGCTAGAATTTGGAATGCTTTTGTTGAGAATAAAATTAATTTTAAAGAATATGGAAAACTCTTTGATACAATTTCTGTTTGTCTTTCCAAGGGATTGGGTTGTCCAGTAGGATCACTTCTTCTTACTTCATCTAAATATTTTCAAAATGCCTTGAAAATCAGAAAAATTCTTGGTGGTGGAATGAGACAATCAGGATTCCTTGCAGCCTGCGGAATTTATGCCTTAGACAACAACATTAATCGACTGAAAGATGATCATTTTAAAGCTAAAGAAATTGGAAATGTTTTAAGTAAACTAGATTACATAAAAAAAGTAGAACCTGTAGAAACTAATATTGTAATTTTTGAATTAGATGATAAATTTTCCTCTTCTATTTTTCAAAATAAATTATCAGAGAAAGGAATAGAAATTATAAGTATGGGTGATAATAAATTAAGAGTAGTGACTCACCTAGACTATAATCAGGAACAGCATGAATATTTTCTTGAATGCATAGATAAATTTGATTACAATTTTTAAAAAATTCATCAAAAACAATAATTTGATGTATTTTTGCGCAGTGATGTTCAAAATGGTGCATGAAAAATAAAATAGATGCTCACAAAAATATCCTATCATTAATTGGTAATACACCATTAATTAGATTAAATAGAATTGTTAAAGATTTTAAAGGTTCATATTATGCTAAATATGAAGCATTTAATCCAGGTCATTCAAATAAAGATAGAATTGCACTACATATAATTGAGTCAGCAGAAAAGAAAGGTTTAATTGATAAAAATACAACGATCATTGAGACAACCTCTGGAAATACTGGCTTCAGTTTATCCATGGTTTCTATGGTCAAAGGATATAAATGTATAGTTGCTGTTTCTTCAAAATCATCTGCTGATAAAATAGATATGTTAAAATCTATGGGTGCAAAGGTTTATGTTTGTCCAGCAAATGTACCTGCTGATGATAAAAGATCATATTATCAAGTTGCTAAAAGATTAAATGAAGAAATTAAAGATTCAATTTATATTAACCAATATTTTAATGAACTAAATATTGATGCTCACTATTCTACAACTGGTCCAGAAATATGGGAACAAACCTCTGGAAAAATTACTCATCTAATAGCTAGTAGTGGAACTGGCGGTACAATCTCCGGAATAGGTAGGTTTTTAAAAGAAAAAAATTCGAAAATTAAAATTATTGGTGTAGATGCTTATGGTTCAGTTCTGAAAAAATTTCATGAAACTGGTGAGTTTGATGAAAATGAAATATATCCTTACAGAATAGAGGGTTTAGGAAAAAATCTTATTCCAACTTCAACAGATTTTCAAGTTATTGACCACTATGAAAAAGTTACTGATGAAGAAAGTGCTATATTTTCAAGAAAAATTGCTGAAAAAGAAGGTATGTTTGTTGGCTATACCTCAGGTGCATGCATGCAAGCTATTAAACAGTTAAATAAATCAAATATCTTTGATAAAGATAGCGTTATTGTAACTGTTTTTTGTGATCATGGATCAAGATATATGAGCAAAATATACAGTGATGAGTGGATGAAAAATCAAGGCTTTTCTACAAAAGCTAAAGATGAACAAGAATCACAAATTGAATTTATAAGATAATGGCAGATTTATTT
>JAYNRW010000132.1:0-2958 GCA_038114965.1 Flavobacteriaceae bacterium
CACTATTTAATATTTCTCTACCTCTAAAACGGACGCTTATTTTAGTCTTATCTCCATCAAGAATAAAGCTTTTTATCTTTTTTAATTTAATATTGTAATCACCCACATCAGTTGAAGGTCTAAATTTAATCTCTTTAGTAGTATTTCTTTTAACTTTAACCTTTGAAGATGAAATACTTTTCTTCTTATCAAAAAGATGTTTACCATAATCTAAAAGTTTGCAAACAATAGGATTTGCATCAGAAGGTGATACTTGCACCAAATCTAATGATGCTGAACTTGCTGTCTTAAGAGCTTCCTCAAATGGTAAGACCCCCATCTTCTCGCCATTAGCTCCAATAAGCATGACTTCTTCAGCTCTTATTTTCTCATTTATAGGAGTAATGTTTTTCTTTGACAAAGCGATGAGATTACCTAGAAATTATAAGAAGATAAAATGTAAAACATTATGGATTTAGCAAAGGGTTGATCTTTGGTTTTTAAGAGATTTTATTCTAATAAACTGCATTTTAGTGTGAATTCTATACTAAAAATTACATTTGGCAATATTTATGGCTGAAGAAATGAATGCTTCCAGATACCATCAGCCATTTCAAAAACCTCTCTTTTGTTTATTCTTGATTTGTTGCCTTCCCAAAACTCAAAATAGTATGGGGTAAAACTATATCCACCCCAGAATTCCGGACATTTTTTTAGATCTGCTGATGTAAGACAATTTCTATAATTATTTTCAACATCTTTGTATGATTCTATTAACTTTGATTGATTAGATGAGATTGCTAAAGCATTTTTATGTTTAGCTCTTTTTTTAAAATAATCTTTGTTAAACTCTTTTGAGGTTTGTTTTATAAGCCCTTTCAACCTAATTTGTGTTTCTGTTGATTTCCAATAAAATAATGCGGATATTTGATTATGGCTTTTAAAGTCACTTGATTTTGGTGAATTGTAATTAGTAAAAAATATCCATTTATCTTTAATAATATATTTTAAATTCACATATCTTGAAGAGACCTCATTTAAACTTTTGTTATATGAACTAACTGCAACAGCTTCGATATTTTTTTGTTTATTTTTAATAGCATCATTATATTTTTTCCTAAACAATTTATATGGTTCAACATTTTTAATATCTATAAAACTTATCATAATAATTTTAGGACTTATTTTTCTTAAATTCATAGTCCAAAGTTTTTAAAAGGCCTTCTTTTAAAGTATATTTTGGTATAAATTTTTTATTGTCAATGTTAGTTGAAAAAGATGTTGTTGACATAAATTTTTTAACTCTTATATAACTAACTGGCAAAGGTTTATTAATTAAATATCCTATAATGTCTGCTAAATATCCTATTAAAAAACCAAGAAATGAAGGAAGTCTTATGCCTACATTGCTTTTATTAAATAAAATTTTTCTTGCAAAAGAAGTGAGTTCATTCATATTTAGATCGGGTTTATCTACATAATTAAATTTCTTAAATCCCTTGATATCTGATTTTATGATGAATCGAATAAACTCAGCGACATTTTCTACATAAGCCATTGATTTTATATTTTTGCCATTACCAAACATTATAAATTTCTTAGATGCGATTTGATTTAATAAATTGTATACGTTACCTCTATTGTCTTCTCCAAAGATAACAGTTGGTCTTAATATAATTAGATTTCTTGATTGTGGATCTTCTTGAAACCATTTTTCATATTCTTTTTCAGCAAGGTATTTAGTCCTTCCATAATCATTAAAAAAATTTATTTTTCCATTTTCATCGGTGCCAGGATCTGCAAATCCATATACTGCAACAGAGCTAGTAAATATTATCGTTTTAATTTTTTTTTCTCTTGCAACTTTACAAATATTGATAGCCCCACCAACATTTACATCATCATATTTGCTTACCGGCCTTACATCATCTCTGTGGACAGCAGCTAGATTTACTATTACAGAATCTTTTTCAATAATTTCTAAAGATTTTTTATCTCTAACATCGCAATGTATTATATTTTCTTGATTATCACTAAGATTTATATCAAAAACTGTGTGATTAATTTTAGAATCACTCAGTTGATTGCATAGCACTTTTCCAAGGAATCCATTTCCTCCAATTATTGATATATGTTTCATTTTTTAAAAAAATTTATCTTAATTATACATGTGTAATAATAAGAATATGTTTTTATATTTTCTATCACTTACACATTAATTTCTAGATTATGAATAATGATCTTGTGTCAATTATTATGCCTGCTTATAACTCAGAAAGATTTATATCTGAGTCTATCGAATCAGTGCTTAGTCAAACTTATAAAAGTTGGGAATTAATTATTTGTGATGACTCTTCTTCAGATAATACGAAAAGTATAGCTATATCTTATTCTATGAAAGATAACAGAATAAATGTTATTGATAACTTTTATAAAAAAGGTGCTGCTGGAACAAGAAATTCATGTATAGATAATGTCAATGGTAAATATATTGCCTTTCTGGATTCAGATGATTTGTGGTATCCAGACAAAATAAAAGTACAAATCGATTATATGAAAGAGCATGATGTGCATTTTATTTTTAGTTATGTAGATATCATTAGTGAATCAAATAGTTTTTTAAAAACCTATAAGTCTCCTCCAAAAGTAGGTTCAAAGATTATGATGTTAAACAACTTTATTCCATGTTGCACTGTTATGTATGATGCCTCAAAAGTAGGAAAAATATATCAACCAGATATAAAAAAAAGAAATGATTATGCTCTTTGGTTAAAAATGCTTAAAGAAAATGTTAAGCATGCGCATTGCATCCCAGTTGTAACAGCAAAATATAGATCAAATTCATATGGTCTTGCAAGTAACAAAATTGAGAATATAAAGTATTACTATAAATGTAGAATTAAAAATGAAAAATCTAATAACATAATTTATATAATTGAGTTAATATATTATTTAGCAATGAAGATTATTAAAAAAAAA
>JAYNRW010000132.1:2968-3293 GCA_038114965.1 Flavobacteriaceae bacterium
TTATAATAAGCTAGTCACTAAGTTATGATTTATTTTCATAATCAATCTTATATTGATTAAAAACTTTTTCTAATCCATCTTCAAGCTCTATTTTGGGTTTCCATCCAATATTTTTAATTCTTGATATGTCTAATAGCTTCCTGTTTATTCCATCAGGCATTGATTTATCAAAATGAATATCTCCATCATATCGAGCAATTTTTTTAATTAGTAATGCTAAATTCTTAATTGTAATTTCTTTGCCGCTACCTATATTAATATGTGAACAGGTTTTAGAAAATTTATTTATATATTCTTTATTTTTTGGGTCAAATAATTCCAAGGC
>JAYNRW010000133.1:0-2392 GCA_038114965.1 Flavobacteriaceae bacterium
AGTTGATATTGCTAAGAGGTTAATGGACTACGGATTTCATGCGCCGACGGTTTCTTTCCCTGTTGCAGGTACAATGATGATTGAGCCAACTGAAAGTGAAAACAAAGAGGAAATTGATAGATTTTGTGATGCTATGATTTCAATCAAAGAAGAAATTATTCTCTGTAAACCCTCCGACGAAAATAATTTATTAAAGAATTCTCCACACACCCTTGAAATGGTAACTTCTGACAAATGGAGCTTTAACTATTCAAGAGAAAAAGCTGCATTCGCTTTAGATTATATTAAAGAAAATAAATTCTGGCCACCAGTTAGAAGAGTTAATGATGCATACGGCGATCGTAATCTAGTTTGTAGTTGTACACCAATAGAATTATATGCTGATTAATTTTCCAAAAATCGCTATAATTTAATAAGTTTACCTTAATTAAAAATTCATTTGTAAATGAACATTAAAATAACCGGAACTGGATCCTATATTCCAGAAATTGTGCAGGACAATTCTAAATTTTTAGACAGAAATTTTTTTGATAATGAAGGAAATCGAATTGAAACAAAAAATGAAGAAATTATTGAAAAGTTTCAGAAGATAACTGGAATTAGAGAAAGAAGATACGCTAAAGATGAATTTAATACTTCGGATATAGCCTATTTAGCAGCAAAAGAAGCCATTAAAAACTCAAAAGTTGATCCTGAGAAAATTGATTACATCATACTAGCTCATAATTTTGGTAATGCTAGTAATAATTCAACACAAGTTGATGTATTTCCCAGTTTAGCTGTAAGGGTTAAAAATTTATTAAAAATAAAAAATCCAAAATGTGTAGCATATGATATTTTATTTGGATGTCCAGGATGGCTTGAAGGTGTGATTCAAGGTTATGGTTTTATTAAAGCTGGAATGGCTGAAAGATGTCTAGTAATCGGAGCAGATACATTATCAAGGGTTGTTGACGTTAATGATAGAGACTCCATGATTTTTGCAGACGGAGCAGGTGCTACAATAATTGAAAAGACAGATGAAGAAGGTGGTATTTTATCTCATAACACAGCATCTTACACAGATGATGAAGTTTTTTATCTTTTTTACGGGAAATCTTACAATCCTCAGGCTGATGAAAAAACTAAATATATTAAAATGAGGGGGCGAAAAGTTTATGAATTTGCTTTAACAAATGTTCCTTCTGCTATGAAAGAATGCTTAGATTTAGCTAATACCGATATTTCGGAAATAAAAAAGATTTTAATTCATCAAGCAAATGCTAAAATGGATGATGCGATAGTTAAAAGATTATATAAACTTTTCAATGAATAATCTCCCGAGAAAATTATGCCCCTTACCGTAGATCGCTTCGGTAACAGTTCAGTGGCAACAGTACCAACAATGTTTGATTTAATTGTAAGAAATAAACTTGGGGATCATAAAATTGAGAAGGGTGATAAAATTATTTTTGCTAGTGTAGGTGCTGGAATGCATATTAATGCAATGGTGTACCAATATTAATAAATGTATCCTAAAAACTTTCCGCACAAGAGATATAGAATAACAACCGATTTTATTAATAAACATATTGATAAAAGTGAGTTAATATTAGACTTAGGAATCAAAAACCCTTTATCAGAGGCTTTAAAAGAGGATGGTTTCCAAATAATAAATACAAATGGTGAGGACCTTGATATAGATCAATCATTAATATTGGAAACAAAAGCTACAGTGGTAACTGCATTTCAAATATTTGAACACTTATTAAACCCGTTTCAAATATTAAACAGTATCAAAGCTAAAAAGTTAGTTTGTAGTGTTCCCTTAAGACTCTGGTTTGCTAAAGCATATAGAAATTTCAGTGATATCAGAGATAATCATTTTCATGAATTTGAAGATTGGCAATTTAGATTATTACTTGAAAAAACAGGTTGGAAAATAATTGAAGAAAAAAAGTTTACAAATCCGGTAAAGAAAATAGGAATAAGACCATTTTTCAGACTGTTTACGTATAGATACATGATTATTTATGCTGAAAAAATTGATTTATGAAAGTATGTATAATCATACCGGTTTTTAATGAGCAGGATTTTATAAAAAAATCAGTTGAGTCATTAATTAATCAGACAATTAAACCTGCAGAAGTAATATATGTAAATGATAACTCAACTGATAATTCTAAGAATATCATTAGAAATTTAATAGGTAATTGTGAATGGATTAGGGTTATTGACCACAAGTCGGTTCAAGAACATGTTCCTGGAAGTAAGGTTATAGAAGCATTTAATTTTGGATTAAAAAATTTAGAAACACAATTTGATATCATTTGTAAATTTGATGGTGATATTATACTTCCTAAAAATTATATTGAAAAAACAGGCGAGTCTATTTCATTACCTTGGAAATTTG
>JAYNRW010000133.1:2402-3259 GCA_038114965.1 Flavobacteriaceae bacterium
ATTATATTGAAAAAATTATTGAAATTTTCAATGAAAAAGAAAAAGTAGGGATTGCAGGAGGAAATTTATACATACTAAAAAATAGAAAATGGATTTATGAAAACATAGCTGCTAAGACTCATGTACGAGGACCAATAAAAGCATATAGAGCCGAATGTTTTAATGATATAAATGCTTTAAAATCTTCAATAGGCTGGGACACAGTTGACGTTTTACTTGCACAAAAAAAAGGGTGGTTAATTTATACAGATAAAAATTTGATTGTTAAACACTTAAAACCTACAGGGCAAAAATATACTCTTCATTCAAAAATGCTACAAGGTGAATCATTATATAAAATGAGATTTGGGTTTATATTGAGTATTCTTTCTTTATTAAAATCTTCTTTAAATAATTATAGTTTATCTAGATTATTTTTTGGGCTAATAGGTTATTTTGTGTCATTTTTAAAAAAAAAGCCATTTATTGTTACAGATGAAGAAGGAGTCTATATAAGAAAATTTAGATGGAAAGTGATTTATAAGAAATATTTAAAATTTTAGAGAATTAAAGTCGATATTTCCACCACACATTATCAATCCGATATTTTTATTTTTAAACTTTTTATTGTTTTTAATCAAAGCAGCTAAAACAACTGCGCTTGATGGTTCTACCACAATTTTTAACTTGTTAATTATAATATCTAAAGAGTCCATAATTTCATCTTCGCTAACCAATAAAATCTCTTTTACATAATTTTGAATAATAGGAAAATTAATTGACCCAAGATTAGTTCTTAATCCATCTGCTATTGTATTGGTAGATTCATTGAATTCAATTTTTCCAGAAATTAAAGATCTATATGCATCATCTACATT
>JAYNRW010000134.1:0-3235 GCA_038114965.1 Flavobacteriaceae bacterium
TTGATCTGCATGTGAATAAGGTAATGAGCCTCTGGCATACCAGTGACTGATTTGATCCCAAGGATTATTGGTCGAACCTGTTGTTGTCTCTCCTCCATTCGTACTTTTAAAAATATCAATACCACCAACATAAATTTCATTTGGATTAATCGGGTTAGAAACTATCATTAAATCATAAAAAGATTGTCCTCTTGTAAAATCAGTTGCATTAATATTCGGATCAATATCACTAGGTAATGTTAAGTCTTTTTTAGCAACAAAAGGTGTAGATGCTTTTTGTATAACAACTGGTGCACCGCTATCACCGGTAGCTGCTAGGATATAAAGAATATTGTTAGAAGTAATTTCTATTTCAGTCCTTCTTCCGTTTTCCACAGTTAGTTTTAAATCAAATGCTGAAGCATCGTTGTTTGACATATATATTAAACCTCCTCCTTGTCCGTTGGTATCTCTGGTGGTTGACATCCAGACTCGATTATCGGGGCCAATTTCTAGATCAATGGGTTGTACGGTATTACCCTCATACTCAACATTAATTTTATTCCATGTTGATCCTCCATCAACAGATTTAAATAATCCATAATCATCACCATTAAAAATTGTTCTAGATGCATCTCTATAAGTTGATGTTCCTGCAGCAACAAAAATTTCTGATTTATCATCATTTTTTCTAACCACTACGTCATTTATGTAGTAGGTGCCTGGAACTATAGTATATCCTGACGCTGTATTTGATGTTTTACTCATTGAAACTTTGGTTTCACCTCTACTTATCAATGTTTTTAATCTTAATCCATCGGATCTTCTAATAAAAACAGAGGGTATAGTAATATCATTAGGATCTGTTGCTCCAACACCCATCCTTACTAAATCATCTGTCCAATCACTTTCTCCATTATTTTTATTATAAATGATTACAGCCTTTGCACCTGCATTTTGACCATTGAGAACTTTTACTCCAAATTCACAATCACCTCTTTCAATTAAAACAATCTTGCCTGAAACAGAATTTATAGAACCACAACCGTTTTGTGGACTAGCCAGAACTATTTCAGCACTTATAGGGTCTGATGATAAACTTGGACCAAAACGTGCAGCTAAATAACTTATATCTTTTTGACCAGTAGGACTAGTAATATTTATTTTATTCCCTTCACTAATGTAAGTAGTTGGATTATCAGTATCGCCACCAAATATTTTAAACCAACTATCACCACCATCTTCGGATTTCCATAAACCATTTCCTAATGCATCACCTCCTGTATATGATTCACCTGTTCCAACATAAAATACTTTTGTATTATTTGGATCATAGGTAATTGATGACACAGCTAAGTTTTGTGGAATATTTTTAGTTACCAACTCCCAATAATTACTTTGATCAGAAATTTTAGTGTTTTTAAATAAACCACCACTTACCCCACCTGCAAAAACGGTTTCGCCAGACGAATCATTGGGGTCAAACATTATTCCCTTAGTTCTTCCACCCACATTAACAGGTCCACGTTGAATCCATTTCATTTGTTCATTTTCACCTGGAACAGCAGATCTTCTAGCTCCAGCTACTGTAGATTGTCTTTCATCAATTTTTTCTGCATCGCGTAAAGTTTTTTGAAGTCTGAAAAGATCTTCAACTTCAGGTCTTCCAGTTAGTGGATTCATGGAAAGTTCCCACATTTTTTCGTAATATGAATTAGGTGGTAGTTCAATATTTTTTCTCTCGGCTTTGGAAAGTTTTTGCAAATCTTTAAAAGGAGAATTATTTAAGTTTTCCATATGAATAGCTCTTTTATCTTCAATTGATAAATCAAAATTTATATTTTGAAAAAACAATCCAATAATAAGTATTGGAATGATAGCTAAAGAGGGTATATAATTGTTAAATTTTAACATATTAATTACTGGAGATTTTTGCAATATACCGAAAACAATAACTATACCAAATTATACTGAAACTAAACCTTTTATGTGTGGATGTGGGTCGTAATTTATTATTTCAAAATCTTCAAATTTAAAATCAAAAATTGATTCAACTTTTCGTTTAATTTTTAGAGTTGGTAATTTTCTAGGCTCTCTACTTAATTGAAGATTGATTTGGTCAATGTGATTATTGTAAATATGAGCATCTCCAAATGTGTGAACAAAGTCACCAACTTCAAGATTACATACATGAGCAATCATGTGAGTTAACAATGCGTAAGAAGCAATATTAAATGGAACACCTAAAAAAATATCAGCACTTCTTTGATATAGCTGACAGCTTAATTTATTGTTGGAAACATAAAATTGAAAAAAAGCATGGCATGGGGGGAGAGCTGCCTTTCCATTTCTTACATTTTCACTAAATGATTTAGAGGTATCCGGTAATACACTTGGATTCCATGCAGAAATTAACATTCTTCTGCTATCTGGATTGGTTTTTATAGTTTCTATTAATTCTGATATTTGGTCGATGTTGTCATTATTCCAGTTTCTCCACTGAAAACCATAAACAGGACCTAAATCGCCATTTTCATCAGCCCAATCATCCCAAATTTTCACACCGTTATTTTTTAAATAATCAATATTTGTATCACCATTTAAAAACCACAATAATTCATAAATAATTGATTTTGTGTGAAGTTTTTTTGTTGTTACCATGGGAAAGCCTTTCGAAAGATCAAATCTCATTTGATATCCAAATACACTTTTGGTTCCTGTCCCAGTTCTGTCTGATTTCTCAACACCATTTTTTACAACATGTTCAATTAAATCTAGGTATTGCTTCATGCTTCTAAATTATGAAATGTGAAAATTTTTATTCACTATTAATTTAAAAAAAAATTAAAAGATATTAACCGATTAGCATCCCGGCAATAGCAGCTGATAAAAGTGATGCTAGTGCTCCTCCAATTAAAGCTTTGATACCAAATTTTGCTAAATTTTTTCTTTGATTAGGAGCTAGAGCACCTATCCCTCCAATTTGAATACCAATGGAGGAAAAATTAGCAAATCCGCACAACATATATGTAGCCATTATAAGTGATTTTTCATAAGTCAAAACAACTTCAGCTCCTGCAATTTTAAAATCAGCCAATTGCATGTATGCAATAAATTCATTTACTGAAAGTTTAATTCCAAGCAATTGACCCATTGGAACAATATCCGCTGAGGCAACACCAATTAACCACATTAAAGGCGAAAATATGATTCCCATGATGGCCTCCAGTGATAGATTTACAGCACTCTATCACTG
>JAYNRW010000135.1:0-355 GCA_038114965.1 Flavobacteriaceae bacterium
GCATACATATTACCAGTTAACTTACAGTTTAATAATAAATTTAATTTATTATTTAATTTAAAATCTAGATTAAAGTAGTGTATGGAATTTGGTATTCCAGGCATTCTGTTATTATTCATACTATTGGAGCCAATAGTGAAGTTTAAAAACTTATATGAACCTATTGATGAAATATAATCAAAAGATAATTTTTTACTTATTCCTATTTTAAATTCAGATTCGAGACCTTTTCTAACTGTTTTACCAGCGTTTCTATAAAATTTTTGACCTGGATAATTTTCTAGTTCATAAGGTGAAATTTCATTACTAGATATTGAATAGAAATAAGTAATTCTATATTTAATTTTATTATTTG
>JAYNRW010000135.1:365-3187 GCA_038114965.1 Flavobacteriaceae bacterium
TTGAAAAACCAATTTCGTGATTGTTGAATTTTGAAGTTTTTAAATTACTATTAAATCCAGAATTACCTACAGTTGAAGAAAGTTCATTCAAAGTAGGTGTTTCAAAACCACTCGAATAATTAATAAAAAGTTCATTTGAGTTATTAAATTCATAATTAATATTAGATGCTGGGCTGAATGTACTTAATGAAATATCTCCCTGGTTTTTATTTAAATTATCTAAGAAACCAATATTATTGTCATCATATCTAATACTATTATTAAATGTAAATTTTCCAAGATTAAAAGAATT
The DNA here is from genome assembly GCA_038114965.1 of Flavobacteriaceae bacterium. Taxonomy (GTDB): domain Bacteria; phylum Bacteroidota; class Bacteroidia; order Flavobacteriales; family Flavobacteriaceae; genus Eutrophosalina. The sequence continues at coordinate 658 of JAYNRW010000135.1, forward strand.
TGAATAATAAATGGAGAAGTTCTTATAATCTTCATTCTGATTCATAACTAAATCTCCGGAAATTCCATTATTGTTAATATTTCGTTTTCTTAAATCTCTTTGATTATTAAATTCTAAACCAAAATTATGATTCAATAAGCCGTATCTAATAATATTTAAATTATACCCCCAGTAATTTTTTGTTAAGTCAATTATTCCACCATTTGAGTATGGTAACTTTCCCTCAAAAAATCGCTTATTTAAAAAAATATGGTTTTGTAATGCTAAATTTTCTTTTAATTTTTGTTTTAAATGAATTCCAATTTTAAATTGTTCAACTTTTTCTCCAGAATCATATTGTAAATTTCTATCTCGAGCTGATCTTCTATTTTCATTGACCTCATCTAATTTTAATCCTCCAGGGTCATTAGCATATGGACTGTTTAAGTAGTTTGCAATAATTTTTAACTGTCCCTTTTTTAAGTTTTTAATATACTTTAAATTGAAGTTCAAATTTTTAAATTCACTATTGTCCCTGTAACCATCAGATTTAGTCTGATTTAAGTGTAGTATTAATTTATTATCATTTTTATTCACAACATACGTAAAATAAAATTTTGATGTATTATATGATCCTAATGATAAATTTGATTTAACTAATTTATCATTAAAATCTTCGATTGTTCTAATTGAAATTACACCTCCAGATGAACTTCCATAAAGTGAAGAATTGACTCCTCTCAAAACTTCAATGTTATCAATAATTTCAAAGTTTATATTGTCAATTTGAGATTGACCATCTACAAAGGTTTCAGGAATATCATCTACAAAAATTTTAATTCCTCTAACTCCAAAGTTTGCTCTACTTCCAAAACCTCTAATTGATATTCTTTCATCTTGAGCAAAATTATTGTTATTCATTATAAAAACACTTGGAATCAGATTTAAATATTCACTTAAATTTATTTGCGAGGCATACCTTTGAATTTCTTCTGTGCTTATTGAGTTTATTGAAAAAACTGATAAGTTTTTTTTATTGGGTTCTCTTAAGATTTTGACCGCAACCTCATCAAGATTGATTGTATCAATAGTTTTAATGTTCTGACTAAAACATATTGAAGTATAAAGCGTTAAAATTAATGTTGATAAAACACGTATCATTATGAGATTAACTTTTTAAGTTCATTTATTTCATTATTTGAAAACTTCCTCCATTTTCCTCTAGGTACATCTAACTTTATATTCATAATTCTAATTCTCTCGAGTTTTTTTACTTTATAGTTAAGAAAATCACACATTCTTCTTATTTGTCTATTTAAACCTTGAGTTAAAATTATTTTGAATTGATAATCACTTACAAATTTTACAATACATTTTTTTGTTATTGTGTTCAATATTGGAATTCCATTAGCCATTTTTTCAATAAAATCTGAAGTTATTTTTTTATTGACAGTGACTAAATATTCTTTTTCGTGCATATATCTTGATCTTAGTATTTTATTTACAATTTCACCGTCATCAGTTAAAAAAATCAACCCTTCACTCATTTTATCCAATCTGCCAATCGGAAAAATTCTTTTTTTATAATTGATGTAATCAATAATATTTTGATCTTCTTTTTCAGTATCTGTAGTGCAAACAATTCCTCTTGGTTTATTAAAAATCAGATAGGTTCTACTTTTAATGTTATTATTAATTTTTTCACTATCTACTTTGATAATATCTCCTTGAGTTATTTTATAACCATGTTCAACAACACTATTGTTAACTGTAACTCTACCTTGATCAATAAGCTTATCAGCTTCTCTTCTAGAGCAATAACCAACCTGACTTAAATATTTATTTATTCTTGTTTCCATAATAGTTTATAAATCAGTTAAACCCTCAGGTAGATTCATAATTATCTTTTTATTATCGTTGTCAATATTTACTACAAATTCATCAACTATTGGTATTAAAATTCTTTTTTCATTAACGATTACCTCAAATAAATCCTGATTTTTATTTTCTATAATATCAATAATCTTTCCAATAATTGAATTATTATTATAGATTACATAATCGACAAAAATATAATTGTTATTTTTCTCTAAAACTTCACTTTTTATCAAATTGTTTTCGGTGTAGATTTCAACACCTGCTATTTTTTTTGCTAAATCTTCTGAATCAATTCCATCAAGACTGATTCTAAAAATATTTGATTTATTTTTTGTTATTGCTTTAATGGTAAAAGGAATATAAGAACCTTGAATCTTTAATAAAAAAGAATCTAATTCCTTAATTTGATCTATATACAAATCTTCAATGTAGATCTTTAACTCTCCTTTGTAACTGAAAGGTTTTAAGATTTTTCCAAGATAAATACAATCTTGATTTTCCACTAAAAGTAAAGGTAGTTATTTACTACTGCTTTTCCTCTTCTTCAGCAGGAGCTTCTTCAGCAGCAGGAGCCTCTTCAGCAGCAGGAGCTTCTTCAGCAGGAGCCTCTTCAGCAGCAGGAGCTTCTTCAGCAGCAGCTTCTTCAGCAGGAGCCTCTTCAGCAGCAGGTGCC
>JAYNRW010000136.1:0-3168 GCA_038114965.1 Flavobacteriaceae bacterium
AGTCTGAACTTCCTGAATGGAAAGATTTTAGCTCATACTACATTTCATACAATGGCAACTATTATCAATTACCAACTTCTCACAAAAAAATGTCAAGTATGAAAATTTTCATTGACATTGATTATAAAAATTATAGGAAGAAAAATAAATTAAATTTAAAAGATAGAGAAAGTCTAATAGCTTTTGTTAATCATTTAAATAAAAATCAATAGGATTGAAAGATATAATTTTTGGAAAAAGAGCCGTATTTGAGGCTATAGAAAATGATATTCAAATTGATAAAATTTTCATGGATAGAGATAGTCAATACATGGATAATATCAAAAGAAAAATTATTGAAAAAAAAATAAAAATATCATTTGTACCCATAGAAAAACTTAACAAGCTATCAAAAAATAATCATCAAGGAATAGTAGCATCAATTTCACCTGTAAAAACACTTGATATTCAAGATTTAGAAAATTCAATTGAAAAAAAGGCAACAAAATTTTTGATTTTAGATAATATTACTGATACAAAAAACTTTGGAGCTATTGTTAGAAGTGCTGAATGTCTTGGAATTGATGGTGTAATTATTTCAAAAACTGGAAGCTCACCAATTAATGGCGACACAATTAAATCCTCATCAGGAGCAATATTTAATCTGCCAATCTACAAGCTAGATCATATAAAAGATGCAATGTTTTTATTGAAAGAAAAAGAAATTGAAATAATTGGTGCTGATGAAAAAAGTAATTCATCAATTTTTGATTTTAAATTCAGTAAAAAGACAGCTATTGTAATGGGTTCAGAAGGAAAAGGAATTTCTAAATCTATTCTAAATCTTTGTGATAAAACATTGAAAATTCCAATGAAAGGAAAAATTGGTTCACTAAATGTTTCTGTTGCGTGTGGAATAATTTTAGCTGAACTATCAAGATAAATTATAAAAAATTCAATAATTCATCTAGATCATGTATTATTTTACATTTTGAATGGTGGTCTTCTCCATGAGCAATAAAATGAATTGCATTCATACCAATATTTAATGCGCCTTCAATATCAGCTTCTAAACTATCACCAATCATCAAAGATTCAGATTTTACAGAATTTGAATCAGAAAGAGCGTAATTAAAAACTATTGGATTTGGCTTTTTTACTCCAATTGATTCTGAGTCATAAATCTTTTTAAAATACTTTTTAATATTAGATGATTCGATTTTATGATTTTGAACATTTTTAAATCCGTTAGTTATAATATAAAGATTATATCGATTAACTAAATAATCTAAAACTTTAATTGCATTAGGCATTAAATGATGATTTGCTGGTAAATATTTAATATAGTCCTCAGCAAGTCCATTGATAATTTCATCTGAGATTTCAATTGATAATTCATCAAATGCTGATTTTAATCTGTGATACCTTAAAAACTCTTTTGTTATTTTTTCTTCTCGATACATCTTCCAGTACTTAAAGTTTATTGGGACATAAACTTTTAAAAATTTATCAATATTTATATCTAATCGATAATCATTTAAAATTTTTTTAAATGTTAGTGCTGAGTTTTTTTCAAAATCCCAAATAGTATGATCTAAATCAAAAAAAATATTTTTAATTCTAGGCATTTATCAATTATTGTTTTTTACGACAGAAAGCATATCAATAGATGAAAAGTTTCCTGAACTCATCATTAATAAAACTGTGTTATAAAGATTAATTTTTGATATACTTTGCTCTAACATAGACTTTTTTGAGATTACAATTAAATCATCGCTTCCAAAAGAATCTTTGATTATCTTTTCATTAATTTTAAATTCACTTCTTTTTTTCAATACTTCATCATCATAATAAACAATCTTCTTATCAGCTGATGACATTGAATTTAAATATTCTTTGATAAATTTTTGATTAAAACTACTGTAGGTATGTAGTTCATAGACAGCAATAATATTTTTATTTGAAAATTGATTTTTGACAGCATCTATTGTAGCCTTTAGTTTACTTGGAGAGTGAGCAAAATCTTTAATTATTATTTTATTATTATCTCTATAAATGGTTTCTAATCTTTTACTGGCACCTTTAAATGATGCAATTGCTGCAAAAAATTCATCATCAAAAACTCCCATTAATGCACATATCTGTTTTGCAGCTGACAAATTTGACAAATTGTGATCACCAAAGACTTTTAATGGTACATCGCCTTCACTTGTTTTTACATAAGTAACTCCATCAACTATTTCAAAATTAGGTTTTCCATATCCAATCTTTCTAATAGTTTTCTCACTCTTGTTAACTATATCTAATACTAATTTATCAAGTTCATTGAATACTAAGACACCACCATCAGTTATTGTTTCAATAAATTTTTCAAATTGACTAATATAATTTTCAAAAGAAGGAAAGACGTTAATATGATCCCAAGCAATTCCAGTAATTACAGCTATGTTAGAATTGTATTTATGAAATTTTGGAGAATTATCAATAGGTGAGCTTAAATACTCATCCCCTTCAATAAGTATAAACTCATTATCATCAGTAATATGAACCATATTTTCAAACCCTTCAATCTGAGCACCTAGTAAATAATCAACTTTTATATCGTAGAAATCAAGAACATGTAAAATCATCGAAGATACTGTTGTTTTTCCATGGCTTCCACCTATTGTAATTCTGGTTTTTGATTTTGAAAACTCAAAAATTAGTTCAGGATAAGAATAAATTTTACAATCTAAATCTAATGCTTTTAATAGTTCAGGGTTGTCCTTTTTAGCATGCATCCCAAGAACAATAAAATCAATTTCTTTATCAATTAATTCTGGAAACCAACCTAAATCTTTAGGAAGAAGATTATATTTTTCAAGACGAGATCTGGATGGGTCATATATTTTATCATCACTACCCGAAACTTCATAACCTAATTGTTTTAAGGTAATAGCTAAATTATGCATAACGCTCCCTCCTATTGCTATAAAATGTACTTTACCTTTCATGATTATATTAATTGGTATTTAACTTTTCCCAAATTAAATCTTTTAGCTCTTGAATGCCCGAGTTACTTACAGATGATATGAAATGAGTTGTAATTCCTTTTAAATTTGAATTTAATTTATTCTTTATCGCAATTAAAACACTTTCAGAAATTAGATCACTTTTAGAAATAACAAGAATTCTTTCTTTATCTAAAAG
>JAYNRW010000137.1:0-3124 GCA_038114965.1 Flavobacteriaceae bacterium
GTTATTTTGATGGGATTAGTAGACCCAGAAATATCACCACTCCAATTACTAAATACCCAATCTTTTTCTGGAATTGCGTTAAGTTCTATAATTGAACCGCTTGAGTACGGTCTTTAACCACCTGACTGAACAACTGATTGTGAAACAGATCCAGATCCGCTAACATTTAATCTGAAATTGTATGTTTTTTTAATAAAATTAGCTGTGAGATTTTTATTAGAATCAAATATTATTTCCAATGGATTAATTTGAGAATTAATATCTCCTGACCATCCTATGAAATCAAATTCTTGATTAGGTTCAGCAGAAACAACTACTCTTTCGTTCAATTGAAATTCACCATAGGGTTGGGAAACAGTTCCTCCATCAACTGGATTTACATCAATAACTAGCTTTTGAACTTGAGGCTCTTTCTCGCATGAGAAAAGGAAAAAGACAAGTATTAATATTTTTTTCACATTTTAAAGCATCAAGTTTGATGCCATGTAATTTTTTATAATTTTGAAGACATGAAGAATATTCTACTATTGATTATTTTATTTTCATATTTCATTCAAAGCCAACAAAGCAGTGACATAAGTTTTTTTGGTGATAAAATTAATTTTGAAAACATCTCTGAATTTTCAGAAATCAAATCAAACGTCAGTAATAATTCTATTAAGATAGAAGGTGAAATTCTATCATCGTGTCCAAAAAAAGGATGTTGGATGGAAGTGAAATTTGATACTGATACTGTTTTTGTAAAATTTAAAGATTATGGATTTTTTGTACCAAAAAATGGAATTGAGGGAAAAAAGGCTGTGATAAATGGCATCCTTTCTACTGAAACTGTCAGCGTGAAAGAATTACAACATTATGCAGAAGATGCTGGTAAATCTGAGTTGGAAATATCAAAAATTAATAAGCCTGAAATTAAATTTTCTTTTCTTGCAGATGGGGTAATAATCAAGGATTAAAAAAGTTATTCAACTTTTATTTTTTTTTGTATATTGAACTTTCCTTTAAACTTTATGCGACTAACTAAAAGAGATATAGCACTTACTAGGATTGATGTCCCCAAAACAGTTCAATCCATATATTTCAGAGGAAAAAGATATACCTATAATGAATATCAAAAACTTAAAAACAAACTAACTGAAGAAATTGTTTAGTTTCTAATATTTCAATTAAGTTTTATAGAAAATTATTGTATATATTTTTGCATTTTCTGGCTTAACTCCATTCCCCATTGCATACTAGCCTGCATTGTTTCTTGAGCTATAATTGGTGTTTTTTCACTAATCTTTTTGCCAATAGGAGTTTTATACATCTCAATTGCATCTTTTAAATCTTGTTCAGAAAAATGCTTTTTATAGACAGGAACTAACAACTCAATTAAGCTGCCCATTACATCTTTAGTAAATTCCTCCTTATCTGATTCCTTAATAGTAACTCCCATCATACTACCCATTTGATCAATAGTTGCATTAAATGTTTCAAATTGTCCTTGAGCAGTCATATAATCAATAAGCAAAGACTTATAATTATCTTGCGAACTCAAAGAATTAAATGATATAAGTAATAGTAGAGTAATAAATATTTTTTTCATAACACAATTAATTTAATAATTAAAAGTCAACTTTTAAAATAAACACTTTAACAATTCTTCATAAAACTAATTTTTGTAAATTATGTTAATGATCAATTCAAATATTATCAAAATCTCACTAATTACTCTATTTATTTTTAGTTGTAAATCAATTAAAATTTCGGAAAACGAATTTAGTAGATCATATAAGTCTCAAGGATTTTCAAAACAAAAAGTTGATGGAAAAAAACTTAGAATTTCAAATGAGGAAGATTTCAATAGATCATTAGCCGGTAAAGTTTCAGGGTTGCAAATTTTAGACTCCTCATCCTCTACTTTTGAACCCACACAAGTAATGATAAGAGGTGAAAAAAATATTCTTTATTTAGTTGATGGAATTAAAATGAATCCTGAAGATATTAATCCATCAATTATTGAGTCAGTTGAAGTCATTAAAGGTCCATCAGCCGCGTCAAGATATGGTAATGAGGCTATAAATGGTGTTATTCTTATCAGTACAAAAAAGAAAAGAAATTAGATTTAAAATTTACTTTCATAAATTTCACCATCTACAATAATTGAATAAATATCCAGAGTATTTACAATGTTTTCAAGTGGATTCGAATTTAGAATTACTAAATCTGCAATAAAATCTTTTCTTATTAATCCCAGTGAATCTTGCATATTAAAAAAAACAGAAGGGTTATAAGTAGCTGATTTGATAGCTTCTATTTCGCTTAGTCCACTTTCTACTAACAATTCAAGTTCTTTATGTAGACTAAATCCAGGTGTTAAATATCCTAATGGAGTATCTGTTCCTGCCATAAAATTAATTCCAAAAGAATTCATTTCTCTTGTTGTTTTTTGTATCCAATCAGAAAATTTTTTTTGTTTAGGATTAATATTTAAAGAACTAGAAATTGCATTTTTAGTCCATCTTTCTTTAGTCTGTTTTGGTAAAGAACTAAAGCTATTCATCCAAAATTCATCTTTAAATATTTTATAAATAGGGACTTTATATATTGACAATGTTGGTACTTGCCAAGTATCATTTTCAAGTAAAGACTTATAAATTTCAATTAGTTTTAAAGAGTCTAAATTTCTTATGGAATAATCTTTCTGTGAATTATGTACAGAAGCTCTTAACCTTAAACCACTCAAACCATTATGATTTTTTAATATTTCTCTTCTTTGTTTTAGAAGATTTTCTCTATCATGAGTGGCCCACATCTCTAAATTTTTAACATGTTCCAAGCTGGACAAACCAAGTTTAGAAGCAGTAATTATATCCATACTCAAGGGGACGTGTCCGGCAACTCTCAAATTATTTTTTTTAGCTATAGATAGTACCTCTTCATATTGTGATGGGGATAACATTTCATAAGCTTTAAGGAAATCAACACCCTTGGAGATTAATTCTTTCGTAGCTTTTGATGTCTCCGTTGCATCTTTTGTTTGAATAGATAGTTCAGGTAAATTTTGACCATTATATACATTGTATTTACCATCTATTAATGGGCCAGCTATTTTTATTCTTGGATACGATTTTGGAAATTT
>JAYNRW010000138.1:0-3044 GCA_038114965.1 Flavobacteriaceae bacterium
GAATGAGTAATAATGCTGATAATGAAGAAGATAGAGTAAATTACAGAGCTAAATTTAAAGATTTAATGGAGCTTGCCATAACTAAAGATCCTGAGAATGGTATACTTTATTACAATCTAGGTGTTATTTCTACTGAACAAGGCGAATCTGATGCTGCTATAGATTATTATGAAAAAGCAATAAATTTTAGACCAGATTATGTTGATGCATACTTGAATTTGGTATCAGTTATACTTGATGGTGAGCAAGCTGTAGTTGATGAAATGAATAGCCTTGGTACATCAAAAAAGGATAATATTAGATATGATGAACTAAAGATTGTGAGAGAAAACCTATATAAAAGATGTGTTCCATACCTTGAAAAGTTAATTGAGGTATCTCCAACAAATTTAGATGCTTTAAGAACATTAAAAAATATTTATAGTGTTCTTGGTGATAATGAAGGTTTTAGAGAAGTTTCAGCTCAAATCAATGAATTAGAAGGCTAAATTCATTCTTCGTATTGATTTTAATTTATGTGTTATTTTTAACGAACTAGAATTGATAATTCCTTTTTTATCGAGTTTGTCTATTCTGACTTTTTCAAAAGCGTGTATTATTCTTTTATTACCCAAATAAATTCCTACGTGTGTTATTTTTTCTAAATCATCTCCAAAAAAACACAAATCACCTCTTTTTAACGATTCGTAGTTAACAACTTTACCAAATTTTGCTTGATCTTTTGCATCTCTAGGAATAAATACATTGTTTGATCTCAAGACTATTTGAGCAAAACCCGAGCAATCAATACCATATTTTGATTTTCCACCCCACAAATAGGGTGTATTAATAAAATCTAGAGGATCTATTTTGTTAACTATATTAACTAAATCAGGCACTCTATAGTTTAAATAAGAACATGAACTCAATTGAGATCCAATGGGTATAATTTGAGAATATTTATTTTCTGGATTAATTAGCTTCAATTCTTTGCTTGAAAAGAAAACTTCTCTGTTGATTAATTTAAATTCTTGATCAGTAATTTTATAAATATTATTATTTTCAATCCATCCTATATAATTGTCTAAATAAGAAGATATAAGAGACCATTTTTTATTTTTTTCAATTATTTTGAATGTTTCACCAAACAACAATTGGTTTATCATTTCTGATTTACTATTATCTTTTTTTCTAACTGGAATAAGACTTTCTTTAATAATTCCGTAATTCACTCTTTTAAATTAAAAAATTGTTATGAATAATAATATTTATAATTTTGAAAAATGATAATTGAGCAGATTTATACTGGATGTTTGTTTCAGGCTTCGTATTTTATTGAAAGTAATGGTGAATCAGCAGTGATTGATCCTCTCAGAGAGTCTGATATATACTTAAATAAGGTTAAAAAAACTAAATCTAAATTAAAATACATATTTGAGACTCATTTTCATGCTGATTTTGTTAGTGGTCACTTAACATTATCAAAACTTTCGGGGGCTCCAATTATTTTTGGTCCAAAAGCTAAAACTAATTTTCAATCAATTATAGCTAAGGATTTACAAGAATTTAAAGTTGGTGACATTACAATTAAAGTCCTCCATACGCCTGGACATACTATAGAAAGTACAACTTATTTATTAATTGATAGTAAGGGTAGAAATCATTGTATATTCACTGGTGACACATTATTTCTTGGTGATGTTGGTAGACCAGATTTAGCTCAAAAAAATTCTGATTATACTCCTGAAATGCAAGCTGGAATGTTGTTTGATTCAATTCAAGCTAAAATATCAATTCTTCCAGATGATGTCATTGTATATCCTGCTCATGGAGCTGGATCTGCATGTGGTAAAAATATGATGAAGGAAACTTTTGATCTACTTGGTAATCAAAAGAAAATTAATTATGCATTAAATGGATCATGTACAAGAAGTGAATTTATTAAAATTTTAACTACAGATTTATTGGAAGCGCCTTCATATTTTCCTCAAAATGTTTTGATGAATAAGAATGGATACGAAGATTTAGATGATTTACTTAATTCAAATAAAGCATTATCTGTAAATGATTTCATGTCTTTAATGCAATCTAAAAACACTATTGTTTTAGATACAAGATCTTCATTAGATTTTAGTAATGGTCATATTCCTAATTCATATTTTATTGGCTTAAATGGAAGTTTTGCACCTTGGGTTGGTGAAATTTTAAAAGATACTAGTACAAATATATTATTGATTGTAGATGAAGGTAAGGAGAAAGAAGCTATTACAAGACTTTCTAGAGTTGGTTTTGATAATTGCCTCGGTTATCTTGATGGTGGATTTTTATCGTGGAAAAACTCAGGAAATAAGATTGAAATAATTAATAATATAAGTCCATTAGACTTTATTAATATTAAAGATGAGGTATTTACTCTTGATGTAAGAAAAAAATCTGAAACATCTATTTCATCCCTCGAAAGTTCAATAAAGATTCCTTTATCTATTTTAGAATCTAAAATTGATCATTTAGATACCAATGATAATATTTACATACACTGTGCAGGAGGTTATAGAAGTATGATAGCTGCTTCGATATTAAAAAGAAATGGTTTTAATCAAATCGTTGATATTAATAAAGGTTTTTCAGGAATTCAAAAATGTTTAATCAATTCATGAAACATATAACTTTTCTTTTTGTATTATTTTTATTTTCCTGTAACAATATTGATAATAATTATAAAGAAGCTCGCTTCTCAGATTTCTATAATTCAAATTCTAATAAATTATTAATTGACGTAAGAACTCCTGAAGAATTTATTGAAAAAAGAGCTTTAGAGTCAATTAATATTGATTTTTATGACGAAAATTTTAATGATGATATTCTTAAAATTTCAAAAGATGATGATGTTTACATATATTGTAGATCTGGAAGGAGGAGCGAATTAACAGTTAGATTTCTTCTAGAAAATGGTTTTGAAAATGTATATAATGTAAATAGTGGAATTATTAAAATTGATTCAATTTACTTAGATTTTAAATCCCTCAACAACTAGAGTACCTTTCCAGTTTTTCTCAGGGCAAAAC
>JAYNRW010000139.1:0-2856 GCA_038114965.1 Flavobacteriaceae bacterium
TAGGTTTAGTTTCAAAATCTGGAACTTTAACTTATGAAGCTGCTGATCAAATTTCAAAATCTGGTTATGGTATTTCCACTGCGATTGGTATTGGTGGTGATCCGATCATCGGAACAACTGTAAAAGAAGCTGTAAAGATGTTTTTTGAAGATCCCGATACAGATTGTGTTGTTATGATAGGTGAAATTGGTGGACAATTAGAGGCTGATGCAGCAGAATGGATTAAAAAATCTAAAATTAAAAAACCAGTTGTAGGTTTTATCGCTGGTGAAACTGCGCCAAAAGGTAGAACAATGGGGCATGCTGGGGCAATAGTAGGCGGTAAAGATGATACTGCTGAAGCAAAAAAGAAGATCTTGAGTGAATCAGGTGTTAATGTTGTTGATTCACCTGCTAATATAGGTCTTGAAGTAAAAAAAATATTAAACTAATTAATAATGAAATTACTCGAAAATAAAAACATCTTAATTACTGGTGGAAGTAGAGGAATTGGTAAAGGTATTGTCTACAAGCTAATAGATCATGGGGCTAACGTGGCTTTTACATATTCATCTTCATCTGAAGCGTCAGATTTGATTGTAAGTGAGCTTAGTTCAGATAAATCTCTTTGTAAAGCATATAAAAGTGATGCCTCAAAGATTGAAGAATGTGAGAATCTAGTTGAAAAAGTAATAACAGATTTTGGCAATATTGATGTTTTAATTAATAATGCTGGTATAACAAAAGACAACTTATTAATGAGAATGACTGAGGAAGATTTTGATTCAGTTATTAGAATTAATCTTAATTCAGTGTTTAATATGACAAAAGCTTGTCAAAGAATTTTTTTAAAAAATAGAGCTGGAAGTATTATTAATATGAGTTCAGTAGTTGGTGTAAAAGGAAACGCAGGTCAGTCTAATTACGCAGCCTCAAAATCCGGTATTATAGGATTTTCAAAATCTATTGCTCTTGAATTAGGATCCAGAAATATAAGATGTAATGTTATAGCACCTGGGTTTATAAAAACTGAAATGACTGACAAGTTGTCTGAATCAGTCATTGAGTCATGGAATAATAATATTCCTTTAAAAAGACCTGGAGAAACTTATGATGTAGCAAATTTATGTCTCTTTCTGGCATCAGATTTGTCATCTTATATAACGGGACAAGTCATCAATGTTGATGGCGGTCTATTAACTTAATTAAAAATTTATCATGGAAAAACTACAAAAACTTGGACTCCCTATTTTAGTTGGAGGGTTAATTTTATTCATATTTCTTGCAAAAACGTTTGTAAATATTGGATATGGTGAAGCAGGTGTCTTATTTAAGACATTTGGTAATGGTGTTGTTACTGATGAACCACCATTAGGCGAGGGATTAAATATTGTAATGCCTTGGAACAAAGTATACATTTATAATGTAAAGCAACAAGAGGTGTTTGAAAGTAAAATGCAGGTTTTATCATCAAATGGTCTAGATATATCACTTGATATTTCTGTGCTATATCAGCCTAAAATTGCTGAACTTGGTTTATTACATCAAACAAAGGGTTCAAACTATCTTAATGTCGTAATTATTCCTTCACTAAGGGCAGTTGCTAGAAGTGTCGTCGGTCAATATACTCCCGAACAGTTATATTCAACAAAGAGAGATGCAATTCAAAATGAAATATATGAGCAACTAGTTTCTGATGTGGAATCTCAACATGTTCAGATTAATTCAGTTCTAGTAAGAGATGTAACTCTTCCTGCAAATATTAAAGCAGCTATTGAAAGAAAATTAACTCAAGAGCAAGAAGCCTTAGAATATGTATTCAGATTAGAGAAAGCTAGACAAGAAGCTGAAAAATTAAGAATTGATGCTGAAGGTAAAGCTAATGCTAACAGAATATTAAATAGTTCATTAACATCAAATATTTTAAAGGATAAAGGAATTGAAGCTACTTTGAAGCTTTCTGAATCTCCGAATACTAAAACAGTAATTATTGGATCAGGAAGTGATGGCTTACCAATTATTTTAGGAAATCAGTAATTTTTATTTTTAAAATAAAAAAAAAGTAAGATATTTGTAAAAGTAATGATAAATCGTACTCATAATCATCATTTAAACATATATATTCTCAAGCGAGATATGTGATGATTATATACTTAATTATAACAAACCCGTTTGAGAAATTAAACGGGTTTTTTTTATTTATAAATAATGAAGAAAATAAATTTAGCAATTCAAAAATCAGGAAGACTCAACAAAGAATCAATTTCACTATTGGAAAAAGCAGGTATTAAGTTTGACAACTTTAAAGATCAGTTAAAAGTTGATTGTCAAAACTTCCCTTTAAATATATATTTTTTAAGAAATAGTGACATTCCTAGATATTTATCTGATGGAGTAGTAGATATCGCAATAATTGGTCAAAATTTAATTCAAGAAAGTGAATTAAATATTGATGAAATAATGAATTTAAATTTTTCAAGATGTAGAGTTTCTATTGCAATTCCTTTAAATATGAAATACAGTGGACTTAAGGATTTGAATAATTTAAAAATTGCAACATCTTATCCTAATACATTAAAAAAGTTTCTTTCAAATAATAATCTTAATTGTGAAATACATAAAATCAATGGTTCAGTTGAGATTTCTCCTAATATTGGTCTGTCTGATGCAGTATGTGATATTGTTTCTACTGGAAATACTTTGTATAAGAATAATTTAAAAGAAGTACTTACAATATTTGATTCTCAAGCAGTTTTATGTAAATCAAATAATTTTGATTTAACAAAAAAGGAGATTCTAGACAAACTTATTTTTAGAATTAATTCTGTACTGAGAGCAAAACAATCTAAATATATTTTAATTAATGTACCAAAAGAT
>JAYNRW010000140.1:0-2806 GCA_038114965.1 Flavobacteriaceae bacterium
ATTTGAATAAAAAATAATAGAATCAGTTTTCTAAAAATCATAATCTAGTATTTATGATACTATTGTATATCGATCCAAAAGTATAGCTTAACCCAATTGAGAAATTAGTTCTGTAGTCTGTTGCTATTTGTCTTTGTTGAAGTAATAGATCTTCAACTGAGGTGTTTCCAGCAGCTAAATTATATTGCTCTCTTATTAAATTAATATTTCCTGAAAGTCTTACAGCCAAACCTTCAAAAACTCTTATATCTAGATCACTTCTTAGTGAAAATCTTTTTTTTGTGCCATCATTTAAAAATTGTGTTCCATTAATATAAGAGCTTATGTTTCCCCACTTTTGCCTAAACCTGATATTTAAACTCAATGTTTGAGATGTTAACTTTTGTTCAGTAAAACCGTATATGGTTTCCTCAATATAATTTCTTTTTCCAGTACCAATTCTGTAGGCAAGAGTAATTTCTTTGCTTAAAACATCCTTATACGGATATAAACTATATTCAATTGCTGGTGCTAAATACCTGTTAAAATCGATATTTTCATAAGTGTTTTGATACGCTCCAAAAAATACACCAGCTGAAAAATGATCTGAAATACTTCTAACTACTCTTCCTCTAAAACTTGTAGTTTTTCTATTACTAGTGTATTCATTATCATCGCTGTAAAACTTTCTATTAGATTCATTACGTTTAATTTCCATACCAATTCTCCAGTCTTCTGTGAGTTTATCAATTTCAAATTCAACTTCGTATCTGTTAGTTTTTCTACTTTCTTCCTTATCATTATTATATGATCCTGATAATTCAAAAACCCAATTTTTCCACTTATCATCTAAAGAAGCGAAATCCTCAAAGCTAGGTTCAACATTAAGTTTTAAATTATAATTGGCTTTTTCTAAAAAAGGAACTAATGCTATTTTTAATTTATTAAGTAATTTATCCCTTAAAGTACTTGACGTATCATTTGAATATCCTACAGCTGTAGCACTAGAACTAATATCCTTAAAGCTATTATTACCGTCAATTGTTATTTCAAATGAACGAGATCCAGTTGGATTTCTTTCATCTCTAATAAATATTTCAACGTCTGCTAAGTCTTGATCTCTAACATATTCTAAAAAAGAAGTTTCTTGTTTTAAATAATTTTCATCACATCTGCAATCAATGTATGCTTTCATTTTTTCTTGACTAAAATTCAAAAGAGAAAAGAATAATAAGAATAATGTAAAATAGCCTTTCATGTTATTTTTTTAAATTTATTACAAATGTTGGACCTAACTTATGAGAAAAGGATTAAAATTTACTTTATCGTTTTTATTTGTTTCAATTTTAACTTTAAATTCATGTTTAAACATTAAAGAAAATATTGTGGTTTTTGGAAAATTAGAAAATGGTGATCAGGTCTACAAGTATCTTTTAAAAAACAATGATTGTGAGGTTGAAGTAATTACATATGGTGGAATTATCACAAGTATTAAAGTACCTGATAAAAATAATAATCTAATTGACGTAGCATTAGGGTTTGATAATCTGGAACCTTATTTAAATAAACATCCATATTTTGGAGCAATTGTAGGAAGATATGCAAACAGAATTGATGATGGAAAATTTATATTAAATAATGTTGAGTATAACCTGGCAGTTAATAATAATGGAGCTTCTCTACATGGTGGTATAAAAGGATTTGATAAGGTTAATTGGGAAGTTGTCTCTTATGATTCTGAAAATAAACGTTCAATAAGATTAAATTATTTATCAAAAGATATGGAAGAGGGTTATCCAGGAAATTTAAATATTTATGTAACATATACTCTCTCAAATGATAATGAACTTAGCGTTAAATATGAAGCTGAAACGGATAGAACAACAGTAATTAATTTAACTCAACATACATACTTTAATTTATCAGGTGAAAGTTCTGGAGATATTCTTGATCATGAATTAGAACTTGATGCCGATTCATTTTTACCAGTTAATGAGAAAATAATTCCAACAGGTGAAATTAAAAATGTTGAAGGGACCCCATTTGATTTTAGAAAGAGAAAAAAAATTGGAAGAGATATAAGTCAAATTGACAATCAGTTATCGTTAGGAAATGGATACGACCATTGTTGGGTGCTAAATAATTATAACAAAGAATTAAGAAAAATTGGTAAGGTTCAAAGCACCGAGTCAATGATCAATATGGAAGTCTTTACAGATTTACCCGGAGTTCAGTTATATACAGGAAATTTTTTAGACGGATCTTTAAGTTCAAAAAAAGGAATGAAATATTTTAAGAGATCTGGCTTTTGTTTAGAAACTCAATTTTTTCCAAATTCACCAAATACACAAAATTTTCCTTCAACAGTTTTAGAGCCTGGTAATAAATTTAGCTCTATGACAACTTTTAAATTTTCTTTGTTAAAAAACTAAACTTTAAGTTTTAAATTATTTTTTTCTAAAATTCTGACAAAATAATTATTGAAAAAGAAAACAATGAAGCTTTACCCAAACCTACATTTCATTCTATCATCTATTCAGTAATATTTTTTAATGTTCAAAAGTCATTAATGAAAATTATAAAAAACATAGTTAGAGCTCTTAATGCATCGATTGTTTTTACTTTATCCATTGTTTATGTTTTGAATTAAACTTACTAATACATAAATTTATTCGAAAGTAATCTTAATTTAATAATTATAAATGAGAATAGTTCTTTCAATCTTTTTAATATTTTTTTCATCAATTTCTATCTCTCAGAATAATGACTACAAAAGTAAAATGGATTGGTTTGAAGATGCTAAGCTTGGAATTTTCATTCATTGGGG
>JAYNRW010000141.1:0-2665 GCA_038114965.1 Flavobacteriaceae bacterium
ATATTAAATAAATCCTTTAATGAATCATTTGGTAATTATTTAAAAGAAGTGGATTCAGTCTTGTTAGTTCAAGAAAATAAATTCATCGAATTTAAATCAAAAGTAAAAATTTCACCATTTGCTGAAAAAATGATAAATAACGCTTTATTATATCCATATATGGAAAAAATTCAATCATTTATATTAAGAAGAAATATTAATGAAGAGTTATGGGATAAAATTCTTTATGATTATAAAATTGATTTAAATGATAAAGATCTAACTTTTTTCAAACCTTATATTGATTTTATTTACCTGTATACTTTCAATATTACAAGAATAAAAAATAAGGAAATTGATAAAATTGATTTTCAGATTAACAGATTAAATATAATTAATGAATTGATTTCGAGTAATGAAATTAAATCTAAACTTTTTAGATTTTTAGCTTTTGAAGTTCTATTAAAAAACACATCTATTTCTGAAAAATCCATATTTATAGATGAATTTCTTAAAATATCTACTTTTAAAAGTATTAATGATGAAGTAGATGAATTATATGAAAATCAAAAGAAAATTACCCCAGGAAATGATTTTCCTCTAGTTTATTTTGCAAATCAAAATGGATCAATTTTAGACATTAGAGGTGAAAAAAAATCTAAAAAAGTTTTATTCTTTTGGTCTTATGATCAAAATTCTCATTTAAATGCAATTCATCAAAAGATATTTAAGTTAAAAACTACATACTCTAACCATAAATTTTATTCTATTAATATTAATGATTCACAATCAAAATGGCTTGATAATATTATTTCTAATGATGTTGTTAATATTAGGAGTGTAAATTTTGATGAAATGAGTAAAAAGTTAATTATTGATAATTTAAATAAAATATTTTTTCTCAGCGAAGAAAACAAAATTCAAAAAATAGATTTAATTGATAATCTTATTTTGAATTAATACTGTCTTTAATATCTTCTAATAATTCAATCATTTTGTCAAATTTTTCTTGTTCATCGTCATGTTGCTTTAAATGCTCTGTTCTTTGAGGAGATTGATCGGAATTGTTCTCGATTATGACAGCAGTAATTAAAAACAAAATAAAAATAATGCAACCAAAAATAAAAATCGAAGTGTTAACAGCAATTGTATATAATGGATCTTTTAAATATTTCAATTATGAATTTGATTTTTTATGGTCGTCTAAGAACTTTTTTAAACCAGAGTCTGTCAAAGGATGATTAAGTAATCCCTTAATAGCAGAAAGAGGTGTAGTAACAACATCGGCACCTATCTTAGCACAATCAATAATATGCATTGTGTGACGTATTGAAGCTGCAAGAATTTCTGTAGTGAAGTCATAGTTATCATAAATATCACGGATTTCTGAAATTAAATTTAACCCATCAGAGGATATATCGTCTAATCTTCCTATAAAAGGAGATAAATAAGTTGCTCCAGCTTTAGCAGCAATAATTGCTTGACCAGAGGAGAAAACAAGTGTGCAATTGGTTTTGATTTTTTTATCAGTAAAATATTTAATTGCTTTTATACCTTCAGAAATCATAGGAACCTTAACAACTATTTGTTTATTTAATGAGGCTAAGAATTCACCTTCTTTAATAATACCTTTAAAATCGGTAGAAATAACTTCAGCAGATACATCTCCATCAACGATGTCACATATTTTTAGGTAATGGTTAATTATATTTTCATGTCCACTAATTCCTTCTTTAGCCATTAAAGAAGGATTAGTTGTAACTCCATCAAGTATGCCTAGGTCTTGTGCTTCTTTAATTTGATCAAGGTTAGCTGTGTCGATAAAAAATTTCATTATAATTTATTGTATTTAATTAATATTTTTTCAAATAATGAATCCGGTAAAACTCTTTTTAAAATTATTGAAAACTTTTGAAAAAAGGTACCTGCTTTATAATGAATTTTTGGATTTTTTGATTTGATAATTTTAAAAACAAGTTTTGAAATAATTAAGGGATCACTTCCACTTGAATCAACATGCTTATTCATTTCTTTCCAAGTTCTATAGTACTTTTCAAAATAAACTGAATCTTTATTGTCAAAAGAATCAATTCTTCTTGAAACAATATTTGTTTTAAAATCACCCGGAGCAATATTTGTTACCTTAATATTATAATCAATTAATTCTAATCTCAAACTTTCTGTTAAAATTTCTAATGCGCTTTTAGAGGCACAATATATTCCTCTAAAAGGAAGGCCTATGTATCCAGCAATTGAAGTCATATTGATGATTAAACCATTTTTGTTGTTTCTCATTGAAGGAAGTACAGACTTAATCATTTCAATTGGTCCAAAAAAGTTTGTATTAAAGAGTTTTTCAACATCATTTATATTAGAATCCTCAACAGGACCTGTAAATCCAATACCAGCATTATTAATAAGTATATCAATTGAATCCTCTTTTGATAGTATATAATTAACACATTCTTTGATGTCATCCCTATTATTAATATTTGATTTTATTAATTCAAATTTTGTATCTGGATAATTTAAAGGATTTCTACAAGTACCATAAACTTTAAATTTTTTAGAAGATAAATATTCGCCTATACTTTTTCCAATTCCTGAGGATGCACCGGTAATTAATACTGTTTTCATAAAAAAAAGGGCAAGTAACTTATATCACACCGCTACAACCATTTACCCT
>JAYNRW010000142.1:0-2614 GCA_038114965.1 Flavobacteriaceae bacterium
AGAGCGCTTGACTGGCAGTCAAGAGGTCGTGGGTTCGAGTCCCATCTTCTCCACCATATAAATCCTTTTATTATTGTATATCAATAGTTTAGGGATTTTTTGTTTTTTTATTGTACGGTATTTGTACGGTAAATCAATTTTATAATCCTAAAACTTCTAAAGCACTCCTATCCCCAACAAAAGGGGATGGGTTATAGAAAACGTTTTTTCTATTGGAACAGAGGGTTGAGATTTGATATGTAATGTAATCTTTATATATTGAGTTTTTACTCGATTAAGTTAAATGTTAATTTTTTTAATCTGATTAATTAGATTTTTCATAAGCAAAATGGAATTCAAAAATGAAATAATAGCTTTTTACAATAATATCAGTAAAATGAAATTCAATTCATTTAAAGATGCTCGAGAAAAAGCCGCATTACTTGGAAAAAATCTATTTAGTATTAAAGAATTTGATTTAAGAGGAACTGAAAATTTACCTTCAGAATCTGGTATCATATTTCTTTACAACCATATTTCTAATAACCCAAACTATACTTTAAATGACGATTTTCAAATCACACTTGATAGTCATTTTATAAGTAGCATGATTTCACAAAACTATTATCAAAAACCTGGTGTTCGTGTTATAAGATTTAGTCTTGATAATGAAAAAACACATTCCGATTATTATAATTTATTTAATTATATCAGAGTTTATTCAAAAGACTTTATTCCCAGCAATGTAACCCAAAGAGATCTTGATAGCTCTAAAAATGAGTTCTATAACTCATGTCATTCTGTTCTTTTGAAAAGAGAAAATTTAATTATTAATCCAGAAGGAAAATCATCAAGCACCCAAAATTCTCCTTCAGATTTCAAAGCCGGTATTTTTAAAATGATAATGAGATCAAAATTAGATCCACTAATAGTCCCTTTAGTTATGGTAAATTTTGACTATCTCCATTCAGAAACTACCTATCGTTGTGAAATTAAAAAACCTTTTAAATTGTCCTCAAAAATAAATGATTTCGAAGACAAAAAGGAACTAAATGATTTTGTAATATCATTTCAGGAAGAATATTCTAAATGGATAGATTCTTTACGAAAAGAAACCTCTGACTATGAAGAAGAAATAAAATTATTAATTGATAAGAAAAACAAACACTCTCAAAGAAAAAATTTAATTGTTTTTTATGGAAGTTCAACTTTCAGATTATGGGATAAAATTGAGAATGATTTTAGTCCTTTTAACATATTGAATTTTGGATTTGGAGGAGCTTATATTGAAGATTGTCTAAAATATTTCGATTCATTATTTTTTAATCTAAATCCTATTGGAGTTGTTCTCTACGTTGGAGGAAATGATTTTTCATTGAATTATACACCCAAAAAAATATTTAATCTTATAAAAAAACTAACAGTAAAATTTAATAAAAAACTACCTCAATGTAAATTATTCATTGTTTCTATTAAACCGAGCTATCACAGGTTTGAAAAGATGAAACAAATTATGACCCTAAACCAATTGATACAAGACTACTGTCAGAAATCCGATAGGGTGTTTTATGTCAATATTTTTGATTTATTTTTTGATCATAAAAAAGAAATTATAAGAAAGTATTACCTTATTGATAATTTACACTTAAGTAGAAAAGGTTACGCTGTTTGGAAAAAAGAAATTTACAAATCGATTATTAACGAGATAAAATATTTTTGATTTGAAGACTATCATTTTTTAAAGAAATACTATTTATGGCGTCCCAAACCCTAAAACTTCTCAAGCACTCCTATTACAAACACAGGGGCATGGGTTTTAGAAAAGAGTTTTTTTGGAAAAGAGGGTTGGAATTTGATATGTAAACTAATCTTTCTAAATTAATGACATTATTAATCATAAATCAATAAAAATGAAATACACTTTTATTCTTGTCATCCTTTTTACATTAGCATCATGTAATAACCAGGTTAATTCGACTGAAAAAGAAAAGTCCTCAGGTCTATGGGTACCGACTGGAGATAAATATACTCTTGGTCCTGATGAAGATGTTGAAATTGTAAAAAATATGATAAAATCATTTAACAAATTGGATGCAAATGGTTTATCAAAGCTTATTGCCGATACAATTTATTTTTATCCATACAATTCACAAGGCGTAATTAAACTACCTAACAGCGCAATTGAATCTTTCACGAGTCAATATGACTCAGTAGAAACTAAATCAATCCATTTTTTGCCTTATTCAAACGCTGGTCAAGGAAAAAGAATAGTTCAGACTATTCAAAATGAAAATTTATATTTTAAAGGGGGTAAGAATGATAGTCTTCATATCCTGAACCTCTGGTTTATAAATGATGAAAATAAAATATACTCAATTCGCCAATTCAATGCTGAATGGGCTAATAATTGAGTTTTTTATTAGATTAACCCTCCCAAGTGGAGGGTTTTTCTTTTTCACCAATGGACATAAATCATATTCCCTCTTATCCTCTATAACTCATTACTTTGCAGAAGATTTCTCAATGCTGTTTTAGAGGTTGGTTGTGTGGGGTTTGTGTGGATACGTGATGGATGAAAAGCTAAAACTTCTCAAGCACTCCTATTACAAACACAGGGGCATGGGTTTTAGAAAAG
>JAYNRW010000143.1:0-2608 GCA_038114965.1 Flavobacteriaceae bacterium
ATAAAATCTAATTTTTATAAAATAATTAAAAAGAGAATAAGGAAGACTGAATTAAATAATGTTGGAGAATATAAATATTCAGGACTTTTTTTCTGTTTAATTCCTGAACTTACAGAGAATATCGTAGGAACCAATTTTAATGATTTTTTAACTCAATCATTCTATAGTGATTATCAAATTAAATTTAATCCTTTAAAAAATCATGATTTGAACAAGATTGTTCCCACTGAAATGGATTCAACTTTTAGAAATGAATTAGTTCATGGAACAGTTCATGATGAAACAGCTGCTTTAATGGGTGGAGTTTCTGCTAATGCAGGTCTTTTTGCTAATGCTGAAAGCTTAGGTGCTTTGCTCAATAGTTTAATAGACAATGAATCTACTCTATTTGACACTAAATTGTTTAATAAATTCACGGAAAATAATATACAAAATGATTCAATTAATCGAAGAGGATTAGGTTTTGATAAAGTAAGGTATATTTCAAATGGGGCAATAACTTATCCTCACTCTAAGTTATCTGAAGAAAGTTTTGGTCACACAGGTTTTACTGGGACGATGTATTGGGTAGATCCAAAAAAAGATCTGATTGTTATTTTCTTGACTAATAGGGTATATCCCACGAGAGAAAGTGATATGTTTTACGAACTAGATGTAAGGGAAAAGCTTTTAGATTTAACTCTTTAGTCTCTTGAATTAATTTTTGCTAATAATCTTAGTATTTCTAAATACAACCATACTAATGTAACTAATAGACCAAAAGCTCCATACCATTCCATATATTTTGGAGCTCCATTTTCTGATGCTTCTTCAATAAAATCGAAATCTAAGACTAGGTTTAATGATGCAATAATTACTACAAAAAGACTCACAAGTATACTTGTCATAGATCCGTTTGTTGGATCTAAAACAGAAAATCCTGTACCAAAGAAACTTGCAATGATTGATACAAAATAAAATAATGCTATACCGCCAGTAGCTGCAAAAATTCCTAATTTGAAGTTTTCAGTTGGCTTTATAATTCCAGACCTGTAAGCTAAAAGAAGTGAGAATAAGATAGTAACAGTTAAAAGAATTGCATTGTAGACAATACCTTCAAACAATTGAGAATACATAAAAGAAATTCCACCCAAGAATAACCCTTGAGAAAGGGCGTATAATGGAACAGTGATTGGAGCATAGTTTTTTCTAAAAATTGTAATAATTGCTATAATAAAACCAACAATAACTCCAGGCCAAATTAATGAGACTATTTGCTCACTAAAAGTATAATATCCGGATGCAATCATTAACAATAAAGAAATCGCTGTCTTATCAACTGTCCCTTTAATAGTCATAAGTTCATTTCTTAAAATCGGTCCTGTAGATCTATCTACACTTAAATTTTTAAAGGAATTTTTATTAAGTGCAGGATTACCAGATCTAAAACTAAGATGTCTTGCCATATTGTATTAACTTTACTTTTAAATGAAAAAGCTTGTTTTATTAATATTATTGTTAGGTATCAATAATTATGCCCAAACCGAATCAAATCCAATTGAAGTTTTTCCTGTATTTCCAATATGTAAACTATTACCAGATTCTAAACAAGAACAATGTTTTATGGATACAGTTCAAGATCATATAGAAAGCAATTTTTTTTATCCAAAATCTGCTTGGGATTTAGATTTAGAAGCATTAGTCAGAGTTAGATTTGATATTAATGAAAATGGTGAAATTGACAATATAACACCAACTGCTAGTGTAGTTGGAGTTAGTTTTATTGAAAGAGAAGCCTTTAAAGCTGCAAAACAATTATTTCAAGTTGCTGCACTTCAAATAATGGAAAAACTACCATTGTTAACACCAGCAAAAATTGATGGTGTTCCGATAAAAAAGACATTTCAAATTTCTATTAAATATCAAATCCCAAGAGAATTGAGTTTTGATGAAGTTGAAAATGCTCCAATTTTAAAGGGTTGTGAAGAAAAAACTGGAGATGAATCTAAATCGTGCTTCGAAAATGCTATAGCTGAACACATAAGTGAAAATTTCAAGTATCCAAGGAGAGCTATAAAAAATAAAATTGAGGGAGATGTGTTTATTCAGTTTTCAATTGATCAATATGGATACCTTATTGATTTCACTACGATTGGACCTGACAGAATATTGGAAGATGAGGCTTACAGAATTATGTCATCTCTTTTAGTTTCTAAACATGCTACGTTCAACGGTAAAAATGTTAAAATAACATACGGAATACCTATTTCTTTTAGATTAAATTAAATTTTATTGTTTCTACGACATCTTGATGACATATATTAATTAAGAGCTTTCTCCACTGATTTACTTCCTCCAACAACAGGAAGAATAAGTGAAGTTGAATTAATATCAACGGTCAATATAGTTCCTGGCTTAGGATGTAATGTAAATTCAGGATCACTCGAAAAAATCATTAAGCCTATTTGTTGACCTTTTTTTATAATTTGATCATCAGGTTCTAGGTTAAAACTCATTTTATAGAATTTTCCTGGGATTAAATCTGAGCTCTTTGTCAAAGATTTGTAATTCTGCATATCTGCCCATCCTCGTGTAATTATATTGTCTGTAATTTTAGCTTCACTTGAGG
>JAYNRW010000144.1:0-2604 GCA_038114965.1 Flavobacteriaceae bacterium
TACTGTTAAGTTTACTAATTTTTCTGCAAAATCTTTTAAATCTGCCATTTTATGTAATTTAAGTTATATTAATTATTTTCATTTTTTTCAGAAAGTGTTTTTAAGACACCACTGATTGTACTTCCACTCGATTTTAGAGCTGAAATTAAATTCTTAGTTGGAGACTGAAGAAGTGTTATAATTTCTCCAATTAGCTCCTCCTTAGATTTAATATCTACTAATGTGTCTAACAAATCATCTCCTAAATAGATTGATTCTTCAACGAATGCACCTTTTAAAATCGGTTTTTCTGATTTTTTTCTAAAGTTTTTAATAACCTTTGCAGGAGCATTTCCAACTTCAGAAAACATTAGTGCTGTATTGCCTTTTAAGACTGACTTTAACTCACCAAAATCTTTATCTACTGCTTCCATAGCTTTAAACAATAAAGTATTCTTAACAATAGACATTTTAATATTTGATTTGAAACAAGCTCTTCTCAATTTAGAAGTTGTATCAGCATCAAGGCCAGAGCAATCTGTTAAATATATAGTGGAATTTGTATCAAGATTAGTCTTGATAGATTCAATCATATTTGCTTTTTCTTCTCTAGTCATTTTAAATAGTATTAGTGTCAATCTTTATTCCTGGACTCATTGTACTAGACATTGAAATACTCTTAAGGTATATACCTTTTGATGAAGATGGTTTAATCTTAACAAGATGATTCAAAACTTCTGATGCATTTTCTTTTATTTTGTTTGCATCAAAGGAAATTTTACCAATAGAAACATGTATAATTCCATTTTTATCAACTTTGAAATCTATTTTACCAGCTTTTACTTCTTGAACAGCTTTACCAACATTCATTGTTACTGTGCCAGTTTTTGGGTTTGGCATTAAACCTCTTGGACCTAAAATTTTTCCAAGTGGGCCTAATTTACCCATAACACTTGGCATGGTAACTATTACGTCAACATCTGTCCAACCATCTTTGATTTTTTTGATATAATCATCCAAACCAACCATGTCAGCTCCAGCTTTTTTAGCTTCATCTTCTTTATCAGGTGTGACTAATGCTAAAACTTTAACATCTTTACCAGTTCCATTAGGAAGAGTTACAACCCCTCTAATATTTTGATCTGCTTTTTTAGGATCTACACCTAAATTCACAGCGATATCTACAGATGAATCAAATTTAAGTTTAGGAAAATCCTTAACAATTTTTGATGCTTCTTCAAGACTATATAATGTATCTCTATCAAATTTAGAAATAGACTCTTTTCTGTTTTTTGTCAATTTTGCCATAATAATAATTTTAAAAAGGTGATTGACCTTTAACATTTAACCCCATTGACCTAGCAGTACCGGCAATCATTTTCATTGCAGATTCAACAGTAAAAGCATTTAAGTCTACCATTTTATCTTCTGCAATTGTTCTGATTTGATCCCACGTAACAGAAGCAACTTTACTTCTATTCGGTTCACCCGAACCTTTCTTAATCTTAGCAGCTTCAAGTAACTGAGCAGCAGCAGGTGGTGTTTTGACAACGAACTCAAAAGATTTATCTGCATAAACAGACACAACTACTGGAACAACTTTTCCAGGTTTATCTTGAGTTCTAGCATTGAATTGTTTACAAAACTCCATAATATTAACACCAGCTGCCCCTAACGCAGGACCTACTGGTGGCGATGGATTTGCAGCACCTCCTCTAATCTGTAACTTTAAAACTTTTTGTACTTCTTTTGCCATTAATAAATATTTTATTTTCGAGTTTGGAAGCGACTCAAAAATGATTTATATATGTAACATTTAAATTTTCTCTACTTGCATGTATGAAAGCTCCAGTGGAGTCTTTCTACCAAAAATCTTAACCATAACTTCAAGTTTCCTTTTTTCTTCATTAACTTTTTCAATATTTCCATTAAATCCATTAAAAGGACCATCAATTACTTTTATATTCTCACCAACAGTAAATGGAATAGCTATATTCTCACCTTCCATTGATAACTCATCAACTTTACCAAGCATTCTACTGACTTCATTTGATCGTAACGGAACTGGATCTCCACCTTTAGTTTCACCTAAAAAACCTAAAATATTTGGGAATGATCTAATAATGTGGGGGATTTCTCCAGTTAAATTTGCCTTTATCATAATGTAGCCAGGAAAATATACTTTTTCCTTACTTACCTTTTTACCATTTCTAATTTGAACAACTTTTTGAGTTGGAACGATTACATCCTCAACAAATTCAGAAATATTCAATCTGTTAACTTCACTCTCAATGTAATCCTTGATCTTATTTTCTTGACCACTAATTCCTCTGATCACATACCACTTTTTTTCTACAGTCTCAGTCATAAATTATACAAATTGAAAATAAAGTTTAAAAACCTCTGAAAGGATAGAATCTGCTGCCCAAATTATCAAAGCAAAGATTACAGAAAACACCAAAACTACCAAAGTCATTCTTTGAAGCTCAACAATAGGAGTCCATGTAACATGATCTCTAAGTTCATTAAATGATTCTTTTATGTAATTTAAAATGCTTCCCATAATATTTGTTGCACGGGTTGAGAGACTCGAACTCCCGACACCTGGTTTTGGAGACCAGTGCT
>JAYNRW010000145.1:0-2598 GCA_038114965.1 Flavobacteriaceae bacterium
TAATAACTATCTTTAGACGTATCTAAATCATTAATAACTATGCCATTTATTTTAGTACCAACATTTTGTATTTTTTTTATTGATGACATGAATGATGCTGTTCTTGTTTCATCAGATCTAATAACAAATAAATTATAATCTGATGCTTGGCATAGAATTAGTGTGTCAGACACTGGTTGAACTGGAGGAGAATCTATAATCACGTAATCATATTCAATTTTTAAAACATCTAAAAATTTCTTAATTTGCTCTTTATTGACGATATCAGACATATCAAATCTTTTTTCACCAGATGTTATGATATCTAATTCAGTTCCTGGAACTTTAAAAATTGCATCATTTAAGTTTGCAGATCCTGAGATTATTTCACCTAAACCTAATATTTGTCTATCAAATTGGTAAAAACCATTTAAAACTGATGGTCTTCTAATGTCTGCTTCAATGAATAGAACTTTGCTCGTTTTTTCAAGTGATAGTGCTAAATTAAAAGCATATGTTGTCTTTCCTTCTGAAGGATTTGAGGATGTGATCATATAGCTTTTATTTTTTTCAAACTTAGATTCTATAATTGCTCTTGATGATCTTATGGCTTCAGAAAAACTAGATGCACCATCTTCAATAAACATTTGGAGAATATGAAATCCTCGTTTTAATTTTTCCACTCTTGGTAATATCCCAATCTGGGGTAAATTTAATGAGTCGATAGCCTCAGGGCTTTTAATAACTGAAGAATTCATTTCTCTAAAATATAACAATCCATAAATTCCCATAAAAGAAATGATAAATGCGATTAAAAAATTTCTTTGAGGTGTTGGATAAAAATGTTCAGAAGGTAGATTTGGACTTTCAATAGTTTTTAATTTTGATACTTGTAAATTTTGTGCCTCATTAGTTTCTTTAACTCTTTGCAAAAAAGTTTCATACAATTTTTTACTACTTTCTAATTCTCTGGTAAATTTTAACATTCCAGACTCTTTTTCCTCTAACTCTCTAAGTTCATCAGTAACATTTTGAAGTTCTTCCTCTGATAATTTTATAAAATTATTTATATTACTTAGTTCAAAAGCTTTTTGCTGAATATTTTCATCTAAAATTTCTTTTAATTGATTTTCTAAATTCAAATTTTGATCTTTTGCTTGAATAATCTTTGGATGTTTTTCAGTGTATATCAGTGATAAAGACTCCATATTACTTTCATTGGCATTCAAAGTATTTTTAATATTTGAAATTTCTTCTCTAGATCGAAGATCATCAATAGCTAAAAGTGCATCTATATCTCCATCAGCAACTTTTATGGACAGTAAATCATTTTGTTGTTTTTGATAACTTTGCTTAGCTTCAATTATTCTATCCGATATTGACTGTATTTCTTTAATTTTTAATTCTTTTACATTGCCTGTATCAACCAGATTATTTTCTCTCTTATAATTAGAAAGTTTTTTTTGAGCAATATCTATTTGTGTAACAAGATCTTTTAACCTATCTGTAATTTTTTTATTAGCATAACTGGTTATTTTAATTTTACTATCAATCTCATATCTTTGATAAGACTCTATTATCGATTGTAATGCTAGTTGCGAAAGTTTAGGGTTTATTGAAACAAAAGATAACTCCAAAACATCACTTCTTGGTATATTTTTAACTTTAAAATTATCCGTTAATACTTTTTTTAAAAAAATATCATCAATATTTTCCTCTTTTTTAAGAATTCTTTGAAAAAAATTTAATTTATTTTGTGAATAAAGATTTTTAAATTGAACAGAATTTTTTTTGTCTTTAACTATATACTCTAAAACTTCATCACTTTTTAAAATCGCCATTTGATTGTTAATTCTATTCATTCGAGACTCAACTGAATAAACTTCCTCTATATTAACAATATTATTATCATCTGGTTCTATAACAATTATCCCTTTGCTAAGATATTTTTTTTGTTGATTTAAAGAAATAAATAGAGCTAAAATTGAAACAATTAAGGATAATAGAATTAAATTTTTAATATTTTTTTTTGCAACTAAAAAAAAGAATTTTAGGTCACCTACATCAAATATATTCAAAATAGAATTTATTCGTTCAATCATATTAATAAATATTTATTTCTTTTATCAAAAATTTCAATAAATAGGGCTATAAATGTTAAAAATGCATGAAAAACTATAATTTTTAACTATTAATTAATTATAAATTAAAAAAATATTATAAAGTTTAACAAATGATTTTTTTGAAAAATAATTTTAAAATTTTAATAATCTTGGTATTTTTTTTGAATAGCTGTGCATCCTTGCCTGGTATTATTAAGAACCCATCTAAAAAAAAACCTAGTTCAAAAATTTCGTATAGTGAATATTCAATGAATGATGTTGGTATTAATATAATTAAGATTAATTCACTTAATGATGAAGAGTTAGATAAATTTAATAAAGATAAAATTGACAAATTAGATTTTAAGGTAAAAACATTTCAAGATATTTATGATTATAGATATGAATATATTTTAGGGCCTGCAGATAGAATTTCTATAGACTTAACAGATACTGACGATTTAGATGGAACTTATCTAATTGATCAAGAAGGTATGATTGATTTACCTTTTATTGG
>JAYNRW010000146.1:0-789 GCA_038114965.1 Flavobacteriaceae bacterium
CAATTTATCCTGAAAAAAGAATGCTTAGTTCCATGACACCTACAATTATTGAGAAAAACAATGAGTTATTTATGATTCTTGGTAGTCCTGGAGGTCCAACAATAATAACATCAGTTTTACAAATAATTTTAAACGTATCAATGTTTAATATGTCAATTCAAAATGCTGTTAATAAATCTAGGTTTCATCACTTATGGTTGCCAGATATAATTTATTATGAGTCAAATGCTTTTTCTAATAAAGTTCTTGAATCTTTAAAAAACGACGGCTATATATTCAACAATAAACCTTCATCAATTGGAAGAGTCGATGCAATTTTAATTAAAAACAATAAAATATATACTGCTGCTGATCCTAGAGGAGATGATTACGCAGACGGTAAATAATATAATTTAATTCATATATTAGAAGATTATCAAATTTTGAATGGAAGATTATATTTCAATTGAGGGCTGTAAAGTTCATAACCTAAAAAATATTAACCTCAAAATTCCAAGAAATAATTTAATTGTTATTACCGGACTTTCAGGAAGCGGTAAATCATCCCTTGCTTTTGATACAATCTATGCTGAAGCTCAAAGAAGGTATATAGAAACCTTTTCAGTATACGCTAGACAGTTTATTGGCGAGTTAAAAAGACCTAATGTTGATAAAATTGATGGATTATCCCCTGTTATTGCTATTGAACAAAAAACAACAACAAAAAACCCAAGATCAACAGTTGGGACAATAACAGAAATTTATGATTTTCTAAGATTATTATATGCAAGAGCTTCTGATGCTCATAGT
>JAYNRW010000146.1:799-2585 GCA_038114965.1 Flavobacteriaceae bacterium
ATCTAGAAAAGGTCATTATAGAGATTTATTCGCTAGTGTTAAGAAACAAGGGTTTGATAAAGTCAGAGTTGATGGTGTTATAATTGATATTGAAAATGGGATGGAACTTGACAGATATAAAATTCATACAATAGAAATTTTAGTGGATAATTTTACACTTAAAAATGATAACAACTCGGATGAAAGACTAAAAAACAGTCTTAATATCGCATTATCTAATGGAAATAACTCAATTCTAATTATTGATGAAAATGAAATACCATCATATTATAGTAAAAATTTAATATGTCCTGAATCTGGAATTTCATATGAAATTCCAGAACCAAATTCCTTCTCTTTTAATTCTCCATACGGAATGTGTAAAAATTGCAAAGGTTTAGGATTCTTAAATGAAGTTGACATAAATACATTAATTCCAGACAAAAATATTTCAATATTTTCAGGAGGTATTACAGCTGTAGGATCATATAAAAATAATTGGATGTTTAACCAATTAAAAAATATTTCAAGTAAATATAATTTCGATATAAAAGATCCAATTAAAAAAATTCCAAAAAAAGCTCTTGATATTATTTTATTTGGAGGTAAAGAGAAATTTGAAATAATCTCAAAATCACTAGGGTTAACAAGGACTTATAGTATTGATTTTGAAGGTATAGTAAGTTTTATTGAAAATCAATATTCTTTTTCCGAAAGTAAAAAATTAAAATCTTGGGCAAAAAATTATATGATAAAGTCTACTTGTGATGTATGTAATGGAAAAAGATTGAAGAAAGAAGCTTTAAATTTTAAAATATTAGATAAAAGTATTTCAGATTTAACTGAAATGAGTTTTATAAAATTAAATGAATGGATAATTAATCTTGATAAAAAACTAGACTCAAAAAAATTAGAAATATCTAAACAGATCATAAAAGAAATTTCAAAAAGAATTAATTTTATTTTGGATGTTGGTTTAGATTATTTAACTCTTAATAGAGAAACAAAAACACTTTCCGGGGGTGAATCTCAAAGAATAAGATTAGCAACGCAAATAGGATCGCAATTACAAGATGTTTTATACATTTTAGATGAACCTTCCATAGGATTACACCAAATTGACAATAATAAACTAATCAATTCGTTAAAAAAACTTAGAGATATTGGAAATACAATTATAGTAGTAGAACATGATAAAGACATTATGTTAAAATCTGATTTCATTGTTGATATTGGACCTGGTGCAGGAAAAAATGGCGGAAATATTGTTTTTAATGATAAATCAGAAAATATAACTAAGTCTTCAACTCTTACAGCAAAATATCTTAATGGTCAAGAAAATATTTTAAGATCAAATAAATCAAATGTTGAATTTGACAATTTTATAAAATTAGTTGGGTGTTCGGGAAATAATTTAAAAAACATTGATGTAAAAATTCCAATTGGATCAATTACAGGTGTGTGCGGTGTTTCAGGAAGTGGTAAATCTACATTGATAAATGAAACATTATATCCAATTTTAAATAAAAAAATATATAATGGAAATAAAATTCCATTAAAATATAAAAGTGTTAAAGGCATCAATCTAATTGACAAAGTGATACAAATTAACCAATCCCCTATTGGTAAAACAGCAAGAAGTAATCCAGCAACATATACAGGAATATATAATGATATAAGGGAATTGTTTTCAAATTTACCTGAGTCAACAATTAGAGGATATAAACCTGGAAGATTTAGCTTTAATGTTAAAGGAGGAAGATGTGAAGAATGTATGGGAGCTGGAATGAAAAAGATTGAAATGAAT
>JAYNRW010000147.1:0-2372 GCA_038114965.1 Flavobacteriaceae bacterium
AATAATTGCTTGAAAAACTAATGTTGAAAACTTGATTGAAAGTTAATGGTGATATATATGGTAATGCCATACCGTCTTGTGTTTCACCAAAGACATATTCTAAGGAAGTATAATAGGATAGCCAGTCAAAACTTGTGTTTTTATTTAAGTGTATTTCCCCTCCATAAAGTGTTGCATCTTGCTGTAAAAAGTTATGGAGCTGTAAACCTTCAATAACAGTATTTGCTGGTTGCAAGTATATGTAATCTCTAATATCATTAAGGAATAAATCAAATGACAAGACTGAATCCTCACCATTAACTTGGATAGATAAATCTGTTTGGAGGCTATTTTCAGCTAATAAATTTGGATTACCCTTCTTATACATAAATGTACCGTGATGAGATCCATCAGAATACAATTCAACTAAATTAGGTGATCTATATCCAGAACTTAAATTGAATCTTAAAGTTGAATTTGTGAACTCCTTTTTAAAACCTAAAGCTCCATTAAAATTTGAATAATCTGAAGAATAAATCCCGGATGAAACTGATCTATTATCATATCTTAATCCAATAGTAGCGTCTGAAGAATTTCCTAAACTTATCTCTCCCAATGCATAAAGTCCAAAGTCATTCATTTCAGCGTCAGGTATCAAGATTTCATGTCCAAAATTCTTATTTGTTTGACTTAGTAGACTTGTACCAAGAATTAAATTGAAATCTTCTGATTGAGGAAGTATTAAACTAATGTCTAATGTATTAGTTAGTAATTCCATGTCTAATTCAGCTTCCCCTTCTTCATGATCCTCATCTCCATGCTCATCATGGTCCTCATCTCCATGCTCATCATGGTCCTCATCTCCGTGTTCACCAAATTCTTTTCTTTCATTGAACTGTTGTCCAAGAGTCACATTAAGTAAATGATTGTTACCCAGATCATATGTATTTTTCCAAGTAATTGTGGTATGTTTCAATTCCTGATAAAGACCTTCTTCATCCATATGTTCATCATGGTCCTCATCTCCATGTTCATCATGGTCCTCATCTCCATGTTCATCATGGTCCTCATCCATATGGGGTATACCAATATTAGAGTCAAGAATACTTAATCTTAATTCAGAATTAAGTTTTTCACCTGAATATTGAATCCCTGCTTTAATTTCATTTTGTTCAAACCATGTGTTCTCAACCTCACCATCAGGTGATGAGAAATTATCATTGTCAATCATTTCTGCTCTTAAATTAAAACTGAAATTACCTGACTTTCCATTGATCCCCAGATTATTTGTAAGGCCATTATAATTAGAATTATAAATTCCAGTGTAATCTATATCTAATCCATCCATTGATTTAAATTTCTCAGGTTCTGCATAAATTACTCCACCCATTGCATCACTTCCATATAGAACATAAAGAGGACCCTTTATCACTTCAACAGATTCAATTCCAGAACTAGTTATTCCTATTCCATGTTCTTCTCCCCATTGTTGATTCTCAAGTCTTATTCCTTGATTATATACAACAACTCTGTTAAAACTTAACCCTCTTATTGAAGGTTTTGCAATACCTATACCAGTACTGATAACTGATACACCTGGTAACTTAGATATTGATTTACTTATATATTGTTTTATTATTGGATTAATATCATCCATATTTATTTTATCTACTTTAATTACAGATTTACCCAAACTTTGACTAAATGGAAGAGATAAGATTATCTCATCTAATTCAAAGGGATCTGTAACCTGAGACAAAACTGGTTTTGTTAGTAGGAGCATGATTAATACCATGCATAATTTATATTTTATATTCATTTTTTATTTTTTTAGAATTCATCCAAACAGTTTCCTGTTTAAAATGAAAAGGTTTGAGGTATATTACTACACCTATTTTGATTGTTATTTAATAATTGTAAAAATTTGTCTAATCAAATTGATCAAACAAAAGATGCATCTAAAGAACTATACTTTAGCAGGTGGACCTCTTTTTCTTGTAGAATGATAATTGTAAGAAATTATTGGTGTGTCACTTTCTATAAAAGAAACAACATTTATGTAAGGAATAAATGATTCATAAACATCAATAAAGAAATAATCTGACTCGTCTTCTTGGTTTGAAAATAAATCAATTTGACAATGAAACTTAGATTTATGAACATCTATACTTTCAAGATGAGTAAATTGATGTGAATCATTAAAGGCATGAAAAGATTCAACTATTGAAGGAAACAATAGAGAAAATAATAACAAATAACTATACAAATGCCTCACGTTATCAAATATAGCAATTAAATTAAATTTAAATTCAAAAAATAATTTATATTTGCCGACTATAATCCTCCTTAGCTCAGTTGGTTAGAGCATCTGACTGTTAATCAGAGGGTCCTTG
>JAYNRW010000148.1:0-2359 GCA_038114965.1 Flavobacteriaceae bacterium
AAATGTATTAACCAAACTACCAAAGTCAGGTTCATGGACGAATTCTGTAAAAGTAGTTTTAGGTTTTATTGAGTTAGCTTTAGCTTTTAAGTTTTTATCGAATGTAGATTTAGTTCAAGGCTGGGGGATATTAAAGAGAGAAGTTTTTGTTTTAATTTGGGTTATAATATTTGTTGCATGTGGAATATATCTTTTAAAAGATTTAAGAAAAAGTTTTTCATCAATTATAAGTTTAAAATCTCTAATTGCTACACTTTTTATATTATCAGGTCTTTTTATGTCTAAATCTCTTACTAACAACTCTGACACTAAGCTTAGTTTTTTAAGTGGTTTATTACCACCCGAGTTCTATTCAATCTATGAAGTTGAAAATGACTGTCCATTATCCTTAGATTGTTATAAAAGCTTTGACAAAGGATTAGAATTAAGTAAAAAGTATAATAAACCAATTTTACTAGATTTTACTGGTTGGGCTTGTGCAAACTGCAGAAGGGTAGAGGAGAACACTTGGTCAGATCCTGTAGTATATGATTTAATAAATAATAAATTCATTTTAATATCATTATACGTAGATGATAGGACCGATTTAGGTGATGATATAATAACTTTAAGAGATAAGAATGGTAATAAAAAGATATTAGAGACAATAGGTGAAAAATGGTCAGCTTTTCAGACTCTAAACTTTAAAATTAATTCTCAACCATATTATGTCTTGATTTCACCTGATCTAAACATTTTGAACACACCAATTCAGTATACGGATACTGAAACTTACAAAAGCTGGTTAAATGAGGGTTTACAAAATTTTACTTCTCAAAATAAACTTCCTTGAAAGGAACTCTAAATTGCTCCGAATAAATACCTTTTTCAGATCTTATTCCACATCCAATTATCATATTTATTTCTGCTGAACTTGGAAGATTAAGTATTTTTTTGGCTCTTACAGAATCAAAACCTTCCATTGGACAGGTGTCATAACCTGAAGATCTCATACTAAGCATGAAATTTTGAGCAGCTAATGCAGCACTTTTATGAACAACAACTCTTAAATCTGATGAAGTAACTTGTCTATACATTGGTCTAAATAACCCTATAATAGATACATTTAAATATTTTAAAAATCCTGTAATTTTCAAGAAGTTGCCATAAAGAGTTGGAATCAATAATTTGTAATAATTAACAGCATTCTTTTTCTTTCTCAGTGATTTTTCATCATTTAAATCTTTGAATTTATCTAATATAAAATTTAAATTAAAATCTCTTCTTTTTTTCCACAAATCCTTTCTGGTTACAATAACTACAAATTGGTTGGCTGTTTTTGCAGCAGGTTGATCAAAACATGATTTAGAAATATTTGATTTTATTTCATCATTAATAACATGATAAAACTCCCACAATTGTAGATTACTACTATTAGGTGCTAAAGTTGCATTTTTAATACATTCTTTTACTGTTTCAGTATTGATATTTTCTTTTAAAAAAACTCTTACTGATCTCCTGGATTTTATTACTTCATTAAAATCTTTAATCATACTGATATATATCTAAAAATTTTTTTCATAATTCTAAACGAAAATGATTTTTCATCAACCTTGTATTTGAAATTTAGATCTAAGAATTTTGATTTAATAATATATGGTTTAAAATGGCTAAAAGTGTTGAAAGATTCTTTACCGTGATATTTACCTTGACCTGAATCTCCAATTCCACCAAAAGGTAATCTGTGATTAACAATTTGTCCAATTGTATCATTAATTGCACCACCGCCAAAAGAAAAATCTTTCATTAGTTTTTCTCCAAATTTCTGTCTATTTGTAAAAACATAAAAAGCTAATGGATTTTTGTAAAAACTTAAAATTTTATATAATTCACTTTTATTTTTGAATTCAATGATTGGAAGAATTGGGCCAAAAATTTCCTCTTCAAGAAGTTTAGTTTTATGATTTTCAATTTCAACAATTGTTGGTTCAAAAAATTTTGTTTTTATATTATAATTTCCTCCGTAAATTATATTATTATTATTCATCAAATCTTTTAATCTTTCGACATGTTTTGAACTTATGATTTTTGAATAGTTTGATGAATTATATGCATCTGAATTATATATTTTTTTTAGTCTATTAATTAACAAGCTTATAAATTCATCTTTATTACTTTTATGACATAAAATAAAATCAGGAGCAATACAAGTCTGACCACAATTTAAAAATTTACCCCAAACTATTCTTTTTACAGCAACGTTTAAATTCACACTTTCATCAATTATACAAGGATTTTTTCCTCCAAGTTCTAAAGTTGTTGGAGTTAAATGTTCAGCAGCCTTTTTGGCTACAATTTTTCCGATTTGAGTACTTCCAGT
>JAYNRW010000149.1:0-2315 GCA_038114965.1 Flavobacteriaceae bacterium
AATTATAACTGTGGCATCTATATTGTTGTGTGTAATATCAATTAATAATTATGAAAAAAATTACAATGACAGCTAAAAGAAAAGAGTTAATAAATAATCTGTCTCAAACAATTTCTAAAGAATCAAAGCGAGCTAACGGAAGTGATAAGCAACTCATAGAAAAATTACAGAAAATTTTAGATAAAGTAAAACCTAAATAATTTATGATTGAATAAAAAAATTAATAAGTTTTTATTAATTCACATAGATAGAAACCCTGCATAAAAGCAGGGTTTTTTTATTAAGTTCTAAATGATTTAATTTAAATAATTATTTACTCTTCATCTGGCATTACTGACATAACCAATCCAGTAGCATCACCAAAATCACCTCCCTGAGTAATTTTTCCATTTTCATCAAAAGTTAAGTAATGGTACCATAAGCCTCTAAAGCTTTTCCCAGAAACTGAATGGGTCGCTGACCAATATCCATAGGTTCTGACACTTCCATTTGGAAGGCTGGTTTCAGGATCAACACCAGGAAGATAATTTTCTGCTTCCCATGTTATTCCTTCCATAGCATCTTGCCAACCTTTTAAGTATTCTCTTGTTTCTTCTTTATTCATTATTGGTCCTCCATAAAAAGCACTTTGATATTCAAGCTCATCAGCATAAAAATCCATAGTTGCATCAAGATCTTCAGTAACAAAAACTTCAAACCATTGTTTAGTAGTTTCTAGATTTCTCTCGTAATCTGGATGTTGATAATTGGAACACGAGAAAAACAAAAATAGTGTAAGTAATAAAAGTATTTTTTTCATAGTATATTGTTTTAAAGAAGTGAAATTTACAAAAAAAATCATCAACCTTGTGATATATAGTTTCCTGTAAATTATAATTTTATAAATAATATAATTCAAATGAATATTTCAAAAATTATTAATACTAGACGTGCAGTTTATCCAAGCCAATTTAAAAAAGGTGATATAGATAAAGAAATTATAAAAATAATATTGGAAAATGCCAATACAGCACCTACTCATCGAATGACTCAACCATGGTTTTTCAAAGTATATAAAAGCGATAGTAAAAACAGTCTCGGAATTAAAATGGTGGGAGCTTTTGAATTACATTCAAATACCGAATCACCACTAAAAAAGAAAAAAATTCTTCAAAAATGTGAGCAATCAAATTGCATTATCGCAATATTTATGAAAAGAGATCCTAAAGAATCAGTACCAGAATGGGAAGAGATCGCTGCGACTGCAATGGCAGTTCAAAATATGTGGCTTACGTGTGTTGAATATGAAATTGGATGTTACTGGAGTACCCCAAAATATATTGATAAGATGAATGATTTTTTTATGCTCAAAGAAAACGAAAGATGTTTAGGTTTTTTTTACATGGGAAAATATGATCATTCCGAGCTTGAATCTAAAGAAAGAGAGTCAATAAATGTTAAAACTGAGTGGAATTTTTAAAAAAAATCAATTTAAGTATCGTTAAATCAATAAATTAAACTAGTTTCACGGCTTAATAAATTAATATGAACACAGGAAAAGTAAAATTTTTTAATGTAACTAAAGGTTTTGGTTTCATTAAAGACAACGAATCAGGAGAAGAACATTTTGTTCACTCCACAGGTCTAATTGATAGAATAAATGAAGATGATGAAGTTGAATTTGAACTAAAAGAAGGTAGAAAAGGAATGAATGCAATTAATGTAAAAGTCATTCAAAGCTAAATTTAGTTTACTTAGATCGAAATTTATAACCTCTGATTTTCAGGGGTTTTTTTATATTTGTACATAACCAAAAAAAAAATTATGAAAAAAATATTTACAATTGCTTTAGCAGTTCTTTTTATTAGTTGCGAGCAAAATACCGAGGAATTAAATCAGCTTA
Organism: Flavobacteriaceae bacterium; assembly: GCA_038114965.1. GTDB lineage: Bacteria > Bacteroidota > Bacteroidia > Flavobacteriales > Flavobacteriaceae > Eutrophosalina. The sequence goes on from JAYNRW010000149.1 coordinate 1,883, forward strand.
GAGCTGAAAAGGAATATGTTGAAAACAATGTGCAAATGTATACTAGTGTCTGGGAAAGAGTATTTTCTGAAAGAAATATTGATCTTGTAACAAGTGAAAATTTTGATGAAAATGTTACTGTTGTAACTGCTCAAGGTGATATAACTGGAATAGATGGACTCAAAGTATTTTATGGTAATTATATTAATGGATTTTCTGATGCAGAATTTTCTATAGTCAATGCTTTTGCTCAAGGTGATGATTTAGTTAAATATTGGAATTTTAAAGGAACTCATGATGGAGATTTCTTTGGTATACCAGCGACTAATAAATCTTTAGATCTTTCAGGAACAACTATTGTAAAAATGAAGGATGGAAAAGTTTTAAAAGAACAAGATTTTTTTGACAACTATTCTTTTATGAAACAGCTTGGATTGATTGAATAATTGATCAA
>JAYNRW010000150.1:0-2305 GCA_038114965.1 Flavobacteriaceae bacterium
CGTAAGTAATGATGCTGTTAATTTCCTGAATTCTGCAATTGGTTCTAAGGTAGTTTCTTTTAAAACATTAATGATTATTGCAAGTTTAGGTGTTGCTTTTGGCGCAATGTCATCGAGTGGAATGATGGAGGTTGCACGGAAAGGTATATTTAATCCTGAGATGTTTATTTTCTCTGAAATCATGATAATATTTCTTGCTGTCATGATTACCGATATTTTACTACTAGATGTTTTTAATTCATACGGACTTCCAACGTCAACTACAGTTTCAATTGTATTTGAGCTGTTGGGTGCCGCAGTAATTATTTCATTAATTAAAATTTCAAATATTGATGATAGTGTAATTGATTTGGCTAACTACATTAACACATCGAAAGCCACTCAAATAATTTTAGGGATTTTCCTCTCAGTAGTTATAGCATTTTCTATTGGGGCTCTAGTACAATTTATTTCGAGGTTGATTTTGTCTTTTAACTTTCAGAATAGGAGTAAATGGTTAGGATCCTTTTTTGGAGGTATTGCAATAACTTCAATTTTTTACTTCATTATTATAAAAGGGTTAAAAGGCAGTCCATACTCATCTTCTAAATTTGAACTTTTAGGAAATGAAACATTGTCAAACTTTTTAGACAACAATCTTTTACTTATAATTTTGATTTCTTCAATTTTTTGGATACTTATTTCACATTTGATTAATACTTTACTAAAATTTAGTATTTATACTATTGTCATTTGTGCTGGAACTTTTGCTCTAGCCTTAGCTTTTGCTGGAAATGATTTAGTTAACTTTATTGGAGTTCCAATTGCTGGCTATCAATCTTTTACAGCATGGGTTGATTCAGGATTGGGACCTGACAATTATACAATGGAAATATTGTCTGAAAAAGTTGCTGCACCAACTGAAATATTACTGGGGGCAGGTGCCATTATGATTGTTACACTCTGGACATCAAGTAAAGCAAAATCAGTAATTAAAACCTCAATTGATTTATCAAACCAAGAAGAAACTGTTGAAAGATTTAAGCCAAATTTCATATCTAGATTTTTATTTAAATCTTCTTAAAATATTCAATCAAAAATTTTAAAAATAATCCCTGAGTATAGTCAAAGATTTATTTCTAAACAATACATAAAACCAAAGCCAAATACATTAATTTTAAAGAAAGATAGACCTGCATTTGATGAAATCAGAGCATCAGTTAATTTAGTTGTTGCAGCAATTTTAATTTCAATTGCAACTTCATATAAATTGCCTTTGTCAACCACCTACGTCACATTTATGGTTGCCATGGGGACTTCATTGGCTGATAAAGCTTGGGGAAGTGATAGTGCTGTATATAGAGTTGCTGGTGTAATAAATGTAATAGCGGGATGGCTTCTGACAGCATTAATTGCTTTTATAGCATCTGGATTTATTGCTGCCCTTCTTTATTATTTAGGTCAATATGGACTTTATATATTAGTTATTATTGTTGGCGTAGTTTTAACTAAGAATTATTTTGCACACAAAAGTAGAAGACAGAAAGAACTGCAGGAAGAAAAATTTGAAATAATTGAAAGTAAATCAATCAAAGGGGTAATTTATGAGAGTTCAAAAAATATTTCAAAATTTTCAAAGAGAACAAATAAATTAATTTTAAAAATTCTAGAGGGAACTAGTTCTCAAAATTTAAATACTTTAAAAGAAAATAAAAAGTTTGTTCAAAAAATAAATACTGATTTAGAAATTCTAAAAAATGATGTTTTTTATTTTATTAAAAAGTTAGATAACCTATCTATTGATTCGGCATCACAATTTCACATGAGTGTGCTTGAAGAGCTTGAAAATATAACAGATTCCATTTCATCATTATCTAAAATTACATTCAAACATTTCAATAATAATCATAGAAATTTAACTTTTAATCAAATACGTGAACTTAAAGAACTAGAAAATGAGTTAAAAGACTTTTTTGATCTTATTATAACAACCTTTGATTCAAAGAACTATTCAGATATTAAACTAATTTTTAATATAAAAGAAGTATTAATTTCCTCATTAAATAATAAAATTAAATCCCAAATAGCTAGAACACGAGAAGAAGATTCAAGTCCAAAAAATACAAGATTATATTTTGAAATTCTTAAAAAGACTGAAACAATAATATCTCATTATATTCAATTACTAGAGCTATATTCCGATAAATATGTTGAAAAAGTTACTCCTACTCAAATTGATGAGCAAGAGTAAAAAGACAGAAAATAATTTATTTTTTTGAAAAAAATAAAAATCAGGAACCACACATTAAACAGTCATCATCTTGTT
>JAYNRW010000151.1:0-2226 GCA_038114965.1 Flavobacteriaceae bacterium
GGAGCTGATATGTCTAAATTCGGTTGGACTATGGCAAAAAACGCAGGAAAATTTTAAATATCTATAATAAAATTTAGTTGTTAAAAAAACCCACCACTAGGTGGGTTTTTTGTTAACATTAACTTAACACCCAAGTTAGATTCTTAACTGATATTTGCAAAAAACACTAAGCATGAAAACATTTAACTACCTTATAGCGTTTGTAACATTATTATCACTATCAATTAATGCACAATCTGGATTAGTGCGTGGTACAGTTATAGATGCTGATTTTCAGGACCCTGTACCCTTTGCTAACATTCTTGTAAAAGAAACTGGCACAGGAACAACATCTGATTTTGATGGCAATTATGAAATAGCGCTAGATGAAGGAACCTATACTTTACAATTCAGTTATTTAGGCTATAAAACCATTGAAATCACTGACGTGATTATCTCTGGAATTGAGACAACAGTGGTAAATGTTACAATGGAAGTCATGGCTGAGGGTCTTGAAGAAGTGGTTGTAGCAGTGAGCGCAAAACAAAATACAGAATCTGCTGTACTTGCTTTTCAAAAAAAAGCAGCTGGTTTAGTTGATGGTCTTTCTTCTCAAAGAATAAAGAGTACTGGAGCTTCTGACATAGCATCAGCTGTTAAGTCAGTTCCTGGAGTTTCAGTTCAAGGGGGGAAATACGTGTATGTAAGAGGTCTTGGAGACAGATATACTAAATCTATTTTAAATGGAGTGGATATCCCTGGTCTGGACCCTGATAGAAATACCGTTCAAATGGACTTATTTCCAACAAGTATTTTAGACAATATCATAATTATAAAATCATCTACTGCTGAAAATCCAGCTGATTTCACAGGAGGAATCATTAATGTTGTTACAAAAGAATTCCCTACGAATAAACAACTAAATATTTCAGTTGGAACTTCATTTAATCCAAGTATGCATTACAAAGATAATTTCTTAGGGTATACTGGTGGAAAAACAGATTTTTTAGGTTTTGATGATGGAACGAGAAAACTTCCAGTTGATCCAAACAAAAGATATTCTTTTTCTGAAGTTTTCAATCAACCTGTTCAAACTCAAATTACTAACAAATACTCAAAAGAAATGGGAGGAGTTAGGCAGTCCAACATGGGTGATTATAGTTTTTCAATTTCTGGTGGTAATCAAAAAAATGTAGGAAAGGGTGAAAACAAGCTAGGTTGGTTTGGATCTCTTTCTTACAAAAATGAATCAGAATTATACGAAAATGCTGAGAATAATGAATGGATGAGAAATGAAAGTAAATCTGTGAACGAACTTGACCCCTCTGTTACTCAAAAAGGTGATATTGGAAAAGAAATTGCAACAATTAGCGGAATGACAGGACTTTCATTCAAATCAAAATCATCAAAATATAAATTAAATATTCTTCACATTCAAAATGGGGAATCAACTGCAGGTATTTTCGATCAAGAAAGATCTGAAAGTGATTTTAATTCATATTTAAAACACACGCTGAGCTACACTGAAAGAGCAATAACAAATTTATTACTTTCAGGTACTCACTCATTAAATGAAGGAAATTTTAAAATTGACTGGAAACTTTCTCCAACAAGATCTTCAATTCAAGATAAGGACGACAGAACCACTTCGTTTAAAATTACTGATGAAGGAAGATATGTTGTTAATTTAAATACAAAACCAAAGAGAATATGGAGAGATCTCGAGGAAATGAATTATGTTGCGAAAGTTGATTTCACTAATAGAGCTACAATGTTTAAAAATGATGCTCTTATTAAATACGGATTGTTCGCTTCGTACAAGGAAAGAGAATATGATATTTTTAGAACTCAAGTTAATGTTCCAACCAATATGGGCACATTAAATAATGGTGATGCTAATAACATATTTAAAGATGGTAATATTTGGACAGTAAATAACACAGGTGGAAATTCAATAGATTTATTATTTAATCTAGTTTCAAGAGGAAAAAATTTTGATGCTGATCAAACCAATTTAGCTGGATACATTTCTTTTGAATTGAAATTAAGTCCAACTTTCAGATCAATAATTGGATTAAGAGGAGAAAATTATTTTACATATTATACAGGTCAAGATGCATCCGGGAAAAGAGAATTTAATGATGAAAAAATTACTGACACATTCGATCTTTTTCCATCATCTAACTTTATTTTAGCAGTTAATGAAAATTCTAATATGCGATTTTCATATTCAAAAACAACTGCTAG
>JAYNRW010000152.1:0-2218 GCA_038114965.1 Flavobacteriaceae bacterium
AGTTCCTGAAACATCAACAAATTCACCTTCATTAAAGTGATCAACATTGACAACATCACCAATATTTAATTCATTTTCAAAATTTTTAAATTCAATTAGGTTTTGTTTAGGTGAAGTTTTAGCATTTTTAAAATGACCTATTTCAGCTTTATTAAACTTGTTTTCTTTTTTATCTATAAAACCAAGTTGGATAGAATCATAACCATCCTTGTCCTTATTCTTGACTTGAGTTACAACACATGGACCTGCTTCAATAATAGTACAAGCAAGGTTGTTTCCTTTATCATCATAAAGACTTGTCATTCCAATTTTTTTTCCAATTAATCCAGACATGATTCTAATTATTAAACTTTAATTTCTACTTCAACTCCACTTGGCAGCTCTAATTTCATCAAAGCATCAATAGTTTTTGATGATGAGCTGTATATATCAAGTAATCTTTTATATGAGGACAACTGAAATTGTTCTCTTGATTTCTTATTAACATGAGGTGATTTTAAAACAGTAAATATTTTCTTTTTTGTTGGCAGGGGAATTGGACCTGTAACTATAGCACCTGTAGTTTTCACAGTTTTAACTATCTTCTCAGCTGACTTATCAACCAAGTTAAAGTCATATGATTTTAGTTTTATCCTAATTTTTTGACTCATAATTACTCTTGATTACCTTTAATTGATGCTATTACTTCATCTGAAATATTTCTAGGAGTTTCGGAATAATGAGAAAACTCCATAGTTGATGTAGCTCTACCAGAACTCAATGTTCTTAGAGAAGTTACATAACCAAACATTTCAGAAAGCGGAACTTCAGCTTTAACAACTTTAGATCCAGCTCTATCATCCATATTATTTACTTGACCTCTTCTTCTGTTAAGATCACCTACTATATCACCCATATTTTCTTCAGGTGTAAGAACTTCCAATTTCATAATTGGTTCCATAATTACAGATTTTGCAAGTCTCGCAGCTTCTTTAAAACCAAGTTTAGCAGCTAATTCAAATGATAATGAATCAGAGTCAACTGGATGAAAAGAGCCGTCATTTAATGAAACTTTAAGAGAGTCTATTTCGAATCCAGCAAGTGGACCATTTTTCATAGCTTCTCTAAATCCTTTTTCAACAGATGGAATATATTCTTTTGGAATGTTACCACCTTTAATATTGTTAACAAACTCTAATCCTGGCTTACCTTCTTCAGTTGGTTCCATTGTAAATACTATATCAGCAAACTTACCTCTACCACCTGTTTGTTTCTTGTAAACCTCTCTGTGATCAGCACTAGCTGTAACAGCCTCTTTGTACTCAACTTGCGGTTGACCTTGATTAACTTCTACTTTGAATTCTCTTTTTAATCTATCAACAATTATATCAAGATGAAGCTCTCCCATACCAGATATTATTGTCTGACCAGAGGCTTCGTCAGTTCTTACTTGAAAAGTTGGATCTTCCTCAGCTAATTTAGCTAAAGCCATACCTAATTTATCTACATCCGCCTTAGTTTTAGGCTCAACTGCGATACCAATCACTGGATCAGGAAAAACCATACTTTCCAGAACAATTGGATGTTTTTCAGCTGAAAGTGTATCTCCAGTTTTAATATCTTTAAAACCAACAGCAGCACCGATGTCACCAGCTTCTATGAAGTCAATTGCATTTTGTTTATCAGCATGCATTTGATAAATTCTAGAAATTCTTTCTTTATTTTCAGATCTATTGTTGAAAATGTAAGAACCAGCATCTAATCTACCAGAATATACTCTAAAAAAAGCTAGTCTACCAACATAAGGATCAGTAGCAATTTTAAATGCTAAAGCAGAAAAAGGCTCACTTGCTGATGGCTTTCTTGAAATTTCAGAGCCATTATCAGGGTGAGTTCCTACAATTGCTTCTTTATCCTCAGGTGATGGTAAATATCTACAAACACAATCAAGTAAAAATTGAACTCCTTTATTTTTAAATGCAGAACCACAAACCATAGGAATTATACTCATATCTTGAGCTGCTTTTCTTAAAGCTTCATGAATTTCATCCTCAGAAATTGACTCAGGATCTTCAAAAAACTTCTCTAACAGATTATCATCATATTCAGCAACAGCTTCAATTAAATTTGCTCTATACTTTTCAACATCAGCCTTCATATCATCAGGAATATCAATAATATCAAATGTTGATCCTTTATTTTCTTCATGCCAAACGATTGCTTGATTCTTTACAAGATC
>JAYNRW010000153.1:0-2130 GCA_038114965.1 Flavobacteriaceae bacterium
GACGATAAGCGACCTAGGAGGTAGTTTTTTCTTTTAGTATAATTCCCGCTCCTCCATTATTATCATCAAAAAGAAAAATTATCCCCTTTTTCTGCGAGAACTGCACCCATTTGTTAGACCATTATTTTTTTAAAAGTCGTAGACTTTTTTCTTTAAATTCGGTGTAGAAATTTTTAAATTTTTGAAATTTCAAAGAATGGCCCTCAATAGCCAAATTCGTAGAAATTTCTTAAAAAATTTAATAATTTCGTCTGTGGTACTGGGTATTTTAGATTTTAATAATTATTCATTTTAAAATCTAATTCTTTTTCTTCTTTTGTCATCATTATAATAAATTTGACTAGGAGTTTTATAATTCAAAGATTGATGAGGTCGTTGATAATTGTAAAAATAGATAAATTTATTTATTTGCTTTCTTAATTCTTCTATATCATCAGGAGGATTAAGAAAAATTTGTTCATATTTTACTGTTCTCCAAAATCTTTCAATTATTACATTATCTACCCATCTACCTTTAGAATCCATTGATATTTGAATATCTCGTTTTTTTAATTCATCTATCCAATTATTACTGGTAAATTGAGATCCTTGATCAGTGTTAATGATTGTAGGAGTAATCTTATTACTTTTTATTCCTTTTTTTAATATTTCTATACAATTATCAGTTTCCATGGAAACTGATAATTTAGATGCAACAACAAATCTTGATTTCCAATCAATTAATGACATTAAATAAACAAACCCTACCGGTGTTTTAATATAAGTTATATCAATTGCCCATGTGTGATTTGGTTTATCTATTTTAGATTTATCTTCTAATAAATAAGGATATTTATAATCTTTTTTGTTAATAATCGTTGTCTTTTTCTTTGGATAAAGGGCTTTAATCTTTAGAACTCTCATTAATCTCAGAATTTTCTTGCGATTAATTTTGTTATTATCAGATTTATCCTGATTAATTACCTGGGTAATTCTTCTATATCCAAAGAAAGAATATTTACTCCAAATATTATAAATATCTTTACATAAATCATTAATCTTAGAAACATCAACCCTTGATTTATAATAAAAATTAGATCTATTAATATCCAGTAATCTACATTTATTTCTGACAGCTAAATTATTCATATCTGATGATAATTTTAAAAACTTAATTTTCTTTGAATAATCTAACTGTCCAGAAACTTTTTTAAGAAATCCCTTTCCATCGTTAATTGGCCTATCTTTTTATATAATTTATCAATCTCCTTATCCTTCTTTTTTTGCTCTTTTTTATTTAATTTTTCCTCTTTAGATAATTTAGCTTCAGAAAATATATCACAGCTACCAGCCTTAAACTGCTTAACCCATTTATGCAATGTTGATTTAGCAATATCATACTCACTACATATCTGATAAGTTGTATAATTCTCAGATAAATATTTCATCACAACCTTAAACTTAAAATCAGAATTATATTTTTTAATCTCTTTTGACATTTTTATTTAAATTAAATTTTTAATTAATAGATGAAAAAATATTAACATATTTTTCCATCTTCCAAATCAAAATTTAAAGAAATTATAGTCCATAAAAAATTAAAAAGAGTGGTTTGAATTTTGGGGAGCACTTCTCTTTCTATACTTCTTCCTAAAATTCTTTCTACCCTTGGCCTGTTTAGGAAATTCAATTTTACTTTTTATATCAAGTTTTGAAATTAGCTTCTGATAAGATGATTTATCTGAATTTGATATAAAAGATAGAGCAAATCCTTTTGCATTCATTCTTCCAGTTCTGCCAACCCTGTGAGTATAATCTTCAATTGTTTTTGGAAAATCATAATTAATCACATGTTCGATATGGTCAATATCTATTCCTCTGGCAACAACATCAGTGGCAATTAATATTTGAAAATCCTTGGCACGAAATTTTTTAATAACCTTATCTCTCTGATGCTGCCTTAAATCTCCATGGATTGCTCTAGCTTTATGACCTTTATCATACAATGAATTTTGTAATTCATCGGCATATCTTTTGGTATTAACAAAAATTAGAATTGATCCCTTTTTATTCTCAATTGTCTTAATCAAGAGGTCAAATTTATCATTTTTTTGCACAAACAATTGGAGCTATTGGAGCTTTTATTGCTGG
>JAYNRW010000154.1:0-2076 GCA_038114965.1 Flavobacteriaceae bacterium
CATCATTACATCTCCCCGCTGTCGCAGGATCAAACTTGACACTGTTAAGTGCGTAGGCGATCGCTAAGGCGGGCCCTACAACCTCCAATCCACTTTCTGTAATTATTTCAGGACAAAGGGTAAATCTCTTGTTTACATTTTGTTCTCTTATTGTGTTAGGGTTATTGGGGTTTGGAAAGGTTCCTACTTCATGATTTGGTATTCCATTACCAATTAGAATTCTGTCTGAACCATCTGAAGACCATGAGTATCTACTGTAATTATTCACAGATTCATCATCATTATAAATTTCCTCATTGATATCGACCAAAATTCCAGCAGTTGAGTAATCCCCAGAACAGTTTAAATCATTTTTTTCTTGAGGTTCTTCATTTTTGTTACACGAAAACAATAGGATTATTGTAAATAATTTAAATAGATTTCTCATAAAGGCACATTCAATTTATTGTTTAATCACTTCGAAATAAACCTCTTGACTCGCAAATCCAGAAAAAATCCCTAACCCATTATTTATGTTGGTGTAAGGTTCATTTAAATCTCTTGAATCTTGAGTAGAAGTTTCATAGAGCAAGGCGTATTCTTCATTGACGTGATAAATTGTAACCCTATGAGTTCCATACTGTGTATAGTGTATCAATGGTCTTAATGATAAAATATTCTCTTGGGTTGGTGTTGTTGTAAATTCAAAATTAATCCCTAAACCACCAAGAACATCTGTTGGATCTATGGACTCTGGATTATTCTCAATATTTTCAACAACTAAATAGTAGTAACTACCATCGTTATTATTCCAAGTGACATTAATGGTTTTTTGAAAAGATTCTCTAAAATCCCTCAAATCTACTAGAGAGTTTATTTCATTAATAAATATTGATTGTGGTGATATGTCCGTACCCTCTGGTTCGCTAGGTATAGTTGTTGTTGAAGATATTATTCTGTCATCATACTCAAAGGTTAGTTGATAGTTCTCCCCAATGTTTACAGATAAATCGTTACCATCATAAATATACCTTCCTGGTTGGTCTATTACAGGTGTTAGAATAAAATCCTGACCGTTCCCAGAAATTGTAATAATTGCATCACTGATAATCTCAGAACCAGATTTACTCTCATTATTAAAGGGTACTGTTTTTTTTAAGTAAATATCATCAACGGATTCTCCTTCATAAATAAAGGCTTCTACAACTGGTTTACTTTCACCTGGATCAAAATCCGAAATATCCTCACAAGAAGAATTAACAATGATACATACTGTAAATAAAATTTTCTTAAAAATTTTCATATTAATTTTATTTAAAATGATACGTTAAGAAATAAGCTAGGAGTAAATCCTATGTAATTAACATTTGTTTCCGTTACTTGGTTATCTACAACCTCAAACTCATTATACCAAGTATTGGTTTTGTTGTATAAGTTGAATACAGATAAACCCATTTCACCTTTTCCAGAGCTGATATTAAAGTTATAAGTGGCACTTAAATCTAAGCGATGATATGGATCAATCCTAAGACCATTCTTTTCACCAATGCTTACATACTCCGTTTCTGTTCCATCCAAAAGAGTAATAGTATAAATACCATTAGGTGCTGTGTATGGTTTCCCACTCCCATAAACCCAAGTTGCGCCTAAATCCCAACGACCTGCTTTGAGTACATTCACAATTTTAAATTCGTGGCGTTGATCATTTAATGAATAAAATGGGCTGTTGCTCAAGTCTGGGAATGTATGTACCACTTCGCTTAAGGTATATCCTAACCAACCTGTGTATTTACCTACCTTTTTTTGAATCAAGAAATCAACACCCCTTGATATACCTGTTCCTTCAAAAAATAGTTGATCATTTGGATCTGTTCCTAATGCAGACTGAAAACGAAGTGAAAATTCGGTAAGACCCGTCATTTCTTTTTCAAAAAATTCTACATCAAATAACCAGTCATCTACTTCATAGCTTGTTCCTAAAATAAAATGTTGTGAGAAACTTATTGGGCTATTCTCTTTATTAGCTAGAAGCCAAAAATCTCTACTGCCTTGAGTAACATCTTCTCTAACAATTCTATTTACAAATTGATAATATTT
>JAYNRW010000155.1:0-2068 GCA_038114965.1 Flavobacteriaceae bacterium
GAATTAGCCTGAATACTCCACATAATTTCTATGTGTTTCGTATAAAACTACAGTTAGTTTACATTCAATTTTGATAGCATTATTTAGCCTATTCCAAATATATATTGCTAAATTTTCTGTTGAAGGAATTTTATCATGAAAATAATCAATATCAAGATTAATATTTTTATGATCAAGCTTATCTTCAACTTCTCGCTTAATTATCTTTTTAAGATCACTTAAGTCCATAACCATTCCAGTTTCTTCATTAATTTCTCCGTAAAGTTTTACAATTAATTCATAGTTATGTCCGTGATAATTTTCATAACTACATTTACCAAATACTTCAAGATTTTTTTCTTTTGACCAAGATTTATTATAGAGCTTATGGGCTGCATTAAAATGACTTCTTCTACATATTGTTATTTTCATAAGATTCAAAAAATTTAAAATAATTAGTAAACATAATTTTTAACCAAGCAGTATATCTATTTGGGTTTTCGTCAATATCATTTTTTAGATCATTTATTTTTATCCACTTAAATTCAGATGCTTCTTCAGGGTTTAGAATTGGATCTGATGAGTAATTACCAAAAAAAACATGATCGTATTCATATTCGGTAAGGCCATTTTGAAAGGATTCTTTATAAATAAAAGAAAATATCTCTTCAAGTTTTGTTTTAATTCCCATCTCTTCAACTAGTCTGATTTCAGCACATTCAAGTGTTGATAAACCATCATATGGATGACTACAGCAAGTATTGGTCCATAATGAACCAGAATGATATTTGTTTTCAGCTCTTTTTTGAAGTAAAATTTCTTTGTTATCATTAAAAATAAAAATTGAAAAAGCTCTATGTAAAAGACTTTTTAAATGAGCTTGAATTTTTTCTTCAGTTCCAATTTTGTTATTTTCTTTATCAACTAAGATTACCTTGTTTGTCATCGTTAACAAATTTAATTTAATTACCAATCTTACATAGAAATAAGATACTATTTTTGCTTCTATTTTATGAATTTAAATAAAAATATAAACCTTAGGAGAACTTTTGGAATAATTTCACATCCAGATGCTGGTAAAACTACCTTAACTGAAAAACTATTATTGTATGGTGGAGCTATTAATGAAGCAGGTGCTGTTAAATCAAATAAAATTAAAAAGGCTGCTACTAGTGACTTTATGGAAATTGAAAAACAGAGAGGAATATCAGTTTCAACATCAGTACTATCATTTAATTATTTAGATAAAAAAATTAATATTCTTGATACACCTGGACACAAAGATTTTGCTGAAGATACATATAGAACTTTAACCGCTGTAGATAGTGTAATCGTTGTGATTGATGTTGCTAAAGGGGTCGAGGAGCAAACTGAAAAACTTGTAAAAGTTTGCAAAATGAGAAAAATTCCAATAATGATTTTTGTAAATAAATGCGATAGGGAAGGAAAAGATGCATTTGATTTAATGGATGAATTAGAAAAAAAACTTGGGTTTAATATATCACCTATATCATTTCCAATTGGAATTGGTTACGATTATACTGGAATAATAGATTTAGTTAAATCTGAAGTTCAATTTAATGATGATGATAAATCTAAATATGAATACAAATCCATAATTAATGATTCTTCAAAAATTAATGACAGTATTAATAAATCATTAAAAGAAGACTTAGAACTTATTAAAGGTATATATCCAAAATTTGAATATAATAAATATCTAAATTGTGAAATTCAACCTGTTTTTTTTGGTTCAGCTTTGCATAATTCTGGTATTAATTTAATGTTAGAATATTTTGCAAAATATGCTCCACCGCCTGGAAAAAAAGAATCTAAAAATAGGATAGTACACCCCAGTGAAGAAAAATTTACTGGTTTCATATTTAAAATCCATGCAAATATGGATCCTAAACACAGAGATAGATTATCTTTTATTAAAATTGTTTCGGGTGAGTTTAAAAGAAACAGTATGTATTACCATGTAAGAGGGAAAAAGAAAATAAGATTTAGTAGTCCAAATTCTTTTTTTGCAGACAAAAAGGAAATTATTGAGAAATCTTATCCAGGTGATATTATAGGAGTTCACGAT
>JAYNRW010000156.1:0-2026 GCA_038114965.1 Flavobacteriaceae bacterium
AAAATCACAATAAGTTTTACAAACTTGTTTAAAAGTTTTAATATTTCAGCTGAATATGGAAATATAAATGTTGAATCTTTACCTGATATAAATGAACTAGAAGGAGATGTAATTATAAGCTATTCAACAAATATTATTAAAAATGTAGACTGGGACAGAACAATAGCTGGTAAAGACTACATAAGTATAGAAATAACTGACCAAAATGACTACATAACTCCAATAAATTACTCATTTAGAGTTCAACCAGCACCTGTTTTTAGGGATTATAACAAGCCTCATGGTGCATACCTTCATGGAAATAATTCAAGAGCAAGAGTTAATTTAGAATTAATTGAGCATTTAAATCGAAGGAACAATATGCAATTTTTGGAAAGGTGTAACAATGGTGAACCTTATCCATATCCTGTTTATAATGGTGAAAGTATAAATGAAATGGAAGAAGGTCAGGTTTATCTTGGAGCAAACTTTTTAGAAAGATACCCAGGAAGTACTTATGGAAATATACTTTATCCAGATTTAAATGGAGATGGTTATGAAGATTTGGTATTCACAAGAATTTCAAATTTTGGTCTTTGTTTTGGTTGTGATGCTTTGCCAATTGAGTTCTATCTATATGAAGATGGAGAATACAAATATCAAGAATTCACATTTTCAGGACTCAGTGAGATAAAAGTTAAAATGGGATTTTGGGTAATATTATCTGACCTAGACAATGATAATGACCCAGATTTTATAGTACAAGGAGTTCCTGATGCAGTTGGTCATGACCAGCCCGGTAATGAAATATTGTTCCTAGAAAATAGGCTTAATGAATTAAATGATTTTAAAATACATGAGTTCAACCCATTTCAATTTACTACGCAAAATTTTCCTGTTGATATGAATATGGATGGACTATTAGATATTGTTTCTGCCTCTGGGCCTCATGTTTACATAAACAAAGGTAATTTTCAATTTGAAAATTTAAATAACCCCTATGAAAATAGTAAAGACTTCTTTGATTATGAAAACCCAGATTTAATCAATGATTTTAATGTTGGCGGGTTATACTTTAGTTTTAATAGTAGTCAAATAATTGATGACTTTGACGGAGATGGTGTAATTGATATTTTTTTACCTGGCTTAGAGGGCGAATATCAAAAAAAAGTTGAAATTGGAGAATTTCCATACTTGCCAGATATACCTGAAGGAAAAATTATTTTTGGAGAGGTAGAAGATAGATATGTTCATGAACTTGGAGGAAACTCTGATGTTATCAGGTTTAAGTATAATAATATAGTTGGTATACCTGAAGTTATTGATTATAACGAACAGTATACAGCTCAATTCAAGGATATTGAAGGCGATGGAAATAAAGAGTTAATTATTGCAAGACAAAAAAAACATTTAGAAAATTATCCAATTGATAGACAAGAAGGTCATTTTATACAAGTATTGAAATTTAATCAGAGAGAAATTTTAGATGTAACAAGTCAATATATTGATGATGGTTATGCATCAGATGATGGTGTAATATTTGGAAACTGCACAATTGATAATAGACTAAGAACTGGTATAAGAGTGGATGATACAGATAATGATGGATTTATGGAAATTTTTTCGACTAATAGTTTGTTCTTGGATTTTCATTCAAAGAATCATATTTGGGAGTGGAATGGCTCTAAATTTATAAAAGTTGAATAATAATTAACACTAATTATCAGTAAGTTAATTCACTTCCCCAATACAGTATATCTTTTTTAGTTTATAGTATTTACTATCAACTGGTTACAAATAGAGTAGAAGGCATTTCGACGTATTTCTACATGATTTTATTAAATTTAACCAATGAAAAGACTCCCTATCTATTTATCCCTACTATTATTGTTAACCTGTGCTAAGGAGGACAATACTTCTTTAATAGAGGGATACCAACTACAGATAAGTCAGCTTAACTCAAAAATAACAGAATACTCCAATCAAGTATCGCAGCTACAGTCTACAGTAAACTCATTAAATAGTCAGGTAAATACAATACCAGGAC
>JAYNRW010000157.1:0-1999 GCA_038114965.1 Flavobacteriaceae bacterium
TTAAAAGAAATTGAAATTAAACAAAAAACTTCAAACATCGATGATGAAACAGAGTTCATCAGTTTTCTATACAATGCAATTGGATAACTCACAAAATAGATTCATTTATTCAGATGAGCAATTAATGTCGCTTTTTCAAGGTGGCGATGAAAATGCATATATAGAATTAGTAAATAGATATAAAGATAAGCTAATTAATTTTATTTTTAATTATTTAGGTGATTTGGAATCATCAGAAGATGTTGTCCAAGAGACTATGATTAAATTATATCAGAAGAAGCACTATTATAAAGAAATAGCAAAATTTTCAACATGGCTTTACACAATAGCAAAAAATTTAGCAAATACAGAGTTGCGAAAAAGAAAGCAAAGGAAAACAACACTATTAAGTCAATTTAGTAAAGATGATAAAACCTATGATTTGCCAAGTAATGACCCTGAACCAGGTCAAGAGATCCAGACTGATATAGTAAATAAAATCATTAGGGATGCTGTTGATCAATTATCTGAAAAGTTTAAAATAGTTATTGTGCTTAGGGACATCCAGGGGCTCTCATATGAAGATATCAGTGAAATTATAAATGTGCCAATAGGTACAGTAAAATCAAGGATCAATAGAGCGCGTTTACAGCTTCAAGTGGAGCTAAAGCATTTAAAAAAATAGGAGTATCTATAGAAATGAATCGTTATGAATTTGAAAATTTAATTTCAGATTATTTGGAAGGTGAACTTTCATTTAGTAAAAGAAAAGAATTTGAATCTTATTTGGAAGATAATGAAGACGCAAAATCATTGTTTTTTAGGGTTAAAAGCACATTAAACGATATGAAAAATGCAGAAAAAATCTTTACCCCGGAAAACTTTAATTCAAAATTGTTATTAAAAATCAAGGACAAAGCGCCATTAATGCCAAACCATAGAAGTAATATTTTCGGATTATCACCTTTATATGCTTCAATTTTTTCAAGTTTGTGTTTAGTGGTTGTTTTTATCAGCTATTCATTGATTGCTCCAAAACCTGTTTTTAATTCAAATCTTGAATATAGTTTGGTTCCAATTGATAAATCGCAAAAAGTTACTCAGTCACAGATAGGAAAAAATAACAATAGTTTTACAGCCAACGATAAGTCAGACTCATTAGATGTCAGTACCAAAGAATATAAACCAAATAAAGACAATAAAATTAAGTTTGTTAACTATTAGATAATGTTTTATACCTGTTTTTAAATCAATCAAAAGCTTGGTAAATTCATCATTAGTGAATTTAATTATTAAATAATGATGAATAAACACTCTACAGATACTTTAATTCTCTTCATATTTACAATAAACGTATTATCTCTAGTCTTCTTAGGCGATAATAGTCCTATTTTAGGATTATTTAATAAGTTGATATCGATAGCTGGTTTGGCATGGTTGGTAAATTATTTCTATAAAACATTAAAATTTAAAAATAGCTCTGAAGGTATTGATTTAAACCAACATAAAGATAAATACATAATAAAAAATAATCCAAATTCGCAATTCTCCGATTTGATTGATGCAGCTTTTTCACTTATACAAGATATTTCGCATGATTTTGAAGCAGGTATTTATTTTTTTCAACCAGATTCAAAATTATTAGAGCTTAAAAGTTTTACTTCTGAAATATTTATCGATTCACTTCCTATGGAAAATAATTTTATTGAAAATCTTAACGGTGATAACCAACAAAATTTATTTTATCAAAAAGATAACAAAGAATATTGGAATTCTCTTTTCAAAGAAGAAACTATCAAAGGGAGTGAATGTGTTATTTTACAACCTATCATTATAAATGAGCTCATTGCTGGATTTATAGTTGTTAAGTCAGACCACTTTAGCAATGTTAATGAAAATAATCAAAAAATCATAAAGCATATAGCAGACATCATTACCATTGGAATATTAGATCTAGATATATTAGAAAAAACAATTAATAATAAGAATGACCAAAATCAAATTTTTGATTTATTAACAG
>JAYNRW010000158.1:0-1959 GCA_038114965.1 Flavobacteriaceae bacterium
GTTCTACTCTGTTTTGGTTGGTTTTTCTTAATCTCATTAGTGATTTTATCACCAGATGGGAAATCCCAATGATCCATGTTAGCAGTAGTATAATCTTGTGGGTGACTTAACATTCTACCCCTTTCAAGGACTAAAGTTTTTAAACCTTTTTCACATAGTTCTTTGGCGGCCCAACCTCCACTAACACCTGTCCCAATAACTATAGCATCGTATTCTGTTTTCATTTTTCCTTAATTCTCTCTAATTTATGAAATATGAATGATTTATTAACGCATATTTTAACATGTTGTTGTCGCTAACACTTAATTTATGATTTTGTTAAGTTAAAAAATTTAAGAGACTAGGTAATTTTGGTAAATATTTTAATTGTGATCATTTATAACTTTACATAATGGTAAATAAGTTCATAAAATCAATGTTAATAATTTTAGTTTTTTTAACTGTTAGTTTTAGTTGTAGTTCATCAGATTCAATTAATAATTCTAATCATAATTCAGACAACAATTCTAATGATAATTCTAACAACAATAATGAAGAAAGAACAACATTTTATTTGAGTAGTTCATCAGGAAATGATAATTCAAATGGAAGTCAAAGTGAACCCTGGAAATCTTTGTCGAAAATTTCAAATATTCAATTGTCACCAGGCGACAGCATCTTCTTTAAAAAAGGTGATACATTCACTGGTCATTTTAAAATAACCAACTCAGGTTCACAAGATAAACCAATTGTTATAACATCTTTTGGCTCATCTAATAATAAACCCATTATAACTGGGAGTGGGAGCAACATTAGTGGTGGTGATTTTCAAGAAGCAATATATGTTAATAATAGTGATAATATAATATTTGAAGGTTTAGAAATACAGAACAATAGAACAAATAAGAAAAGTGGGGTTGAAGATTCTGATAGTTTTGGAATTTATATTCACAACTCAAGTGATGATATTATGAATAATTTCACTTTTAGAAATATGACTTTTAAAAATATTTATGCTATTACTCAGGTTGACCCATCAAATCAAGAAGCATTTAATCAATTTGAAGTTGCAGGAGTTAGATTTTTCACTGACTGGGGAAAGGCACATATTAACAATGTATTATTTGAAAATAATTTCTTTACTGATTTACAAAGATTTGGTGTTCATATTAAACATTCAAATGCAAATAATGGACTTGATAATAGACATACTGACTTTGTTTTTAGAAACAATGAATTTAAAGAAATTGGAGGCACATGTATTTTGCCCTCTAGGGCCAGAAATATTTTAATTGAAAATAATATTTTTAATAAACCTGGGGCAAAAACTAACTCAAGAATGATTGGGAGAGGAAGTGCAGTTTGGAATTGGAATAGTGTTAATACAATAATTCAAAGAAATAAAGCTATAGGTATAAGAGGAATACTCGACTCTCATGGTATTCATGTTGATCATAAAAATATAAACACTTTTATTCAATACAACTACATGGAAGATTGTGAAGGTGGTTTTGTTGAAATTTTAGGTGGAAATGAAACTGCTGTATATAGATTCAATATAAGTGTTAATGATGGATGGAGAGATAATCCTAACTGGCGAAACAGTAATCATACAATTTGGTTAAATGATAAAATTGGAGGTGATGAAGGATATACTTCAAATAATAGTTATATATATAATAATACAATTGTAATTAACAGAACAAATAATCCTTATGCTACTGCAATTGACCTTAAAGCTAATAACACAAGAATTTTTAATAATATTTTTTATTCTGTTAATGGATCATCAATCGGAACTAAGCAAGTAAATGTAAGGGATGATAATTTATCTATGACAAATAATTTATTTTACGGAAATATTGATAGTAGGTTTATAAATATTGATTCTGATTCTGTTGATAAAAATCCTCACTTTTATAATGAAGAATTAAATAATGAAAAGGGATATCAACTTTTAAAAGAGAGTGGTGCTATAAA
>JAYNRW010000159.1:0-1953 GCA_038114965.1 Flavobacteriaceae bacterium
TTGTTGGAATTCTTTTGTATATCTTTATTTGTTTTTACAGCTTATTTATCACAAGTGCTAATGATTTCTTCATTCTTGCAGGTCTTGTTGGATTAGCTCAAGGAGGGGTTCAATCCACAAGCAGGACAATATTTACAAAGATAATTCCTCAAGCAAAGGCAACTGAATTTTTTGGTTTCTATAATTTAATTGGAAAATCTGCTGTTGTTGTAGGACCTGCTTTAGTTGGTTGGATGTCCTATGCATTCAATAATCCAAAAGCTGGAATTATTAGTTTGGTCGCTCTGCTGATTCCAGGAATATTGATTTTATTCTATGTACCAAGAACAAGTTTAATTAGAAACTAGATTTTTTTCCCTCATAATTTCCATCAGAAGTTTAGGCTCATCGGTAATAATTCCATTCACCCCTGCAGAAATTAACTTATAAATTGTTTTCTTATCATTTATTGTCCATACATGAATAAACAACCCTTTTTTGTGAGCTTTATTAATTAAATTTTTTGTCAATACTTTAATTCCTTTCCAGATTAAAGGTATTTGAATAATTTTTATATTTTTATTATGTATTTTAAAGAACTTAAATTTAGCTACATCTCTCATTCCCATGGAAACAATTGCATTATCATTAAATTCTAAAACTTTTTTTGTTCTAGCTGAATTGAATGAGGCAAAACATACCCTATGGAATGCATTTAAATTTGAAACGATATCAATGCTATCTTTTATAACCTCATTATCTTTTAAGTCAATATTGAAATTTATATCAGGAAAGCTTTTCAATGCATCTTCAAGAGTAAGTAATTTACAATTTTTCTCTTGAAATAAAATTGAAATTTCATTAAAAGTAAGATCATTCACTTTAATATCTATACCAAATAATCTTTTCAAGTCTAAATCATGAAAAGCAATTACCTCTCTATCTAAAGTCATTCTTAAGTCTGTTTCGATATATTTATAGCCCATTTGTACGACGGAGTTAAATGCTTCAAAGCTATTTTCAATGAATTCTTTAGAATTTCCTCTATGTGATAGGCCAATAAATGAGTTATTTTGATAATTGCTTTTCATATAGATAAAAATGATATTAGGATTTAATATGAATAGGTGAAATTTTTTTTATTTTTTATAATTTTATTAATTGCCTTTATCACGCTACCTTATATTTATTATTCAGTTAAATTAGAAAAACCGTCTAATATTGTAAAGCCATCATATGGAAAATTTGCTGAATTAAAAAACGGAAATATTTTTTATCAAACTTTTAAGCCGATTAGTCCTATAGGTCAAACTGTAGTTTTAGTTCATGGATTTTCTACACCAAGTATCGTTTGGAAAGGAATAATCCCTTTTTTAACAAATGCTGGATTCGATGTCATAGCTTATGATCATTATGGAAGAGGTTTTTCTTCTAGACCAAAAGTTGATTACACAAAAGATTTTTATATATCAACATTAAAAGAATTTATTAGCCACTTAAATATAGAACAAAAAATTCATTTAATTGGATACTCCATGGGCGGACCAATTGTTGGATATTTTGCAAATGAAAACCCAAATCAAGTAAATTCAGTAAATTTTATAGCTCCTGCAGGTTATATGTTTGAAAGAGAATCTCAATCTAATTTTTATTTTAAAATTCTTAATACCCCATTAATAAATAAATATATTTCTGTTGTTTTTCCATCTTTAATGTATGGCGGAAGTTCTTCAATTAAAGTAACAACTAATGAAGATGAAAATAAATTATCTCAGGTTGAATTAATTCATGCATACCAAGAACAAATGAAATATGAGGGCTTTACTAGATCTTTAATTTCAACTGTAAATAATTTTAATTTATTAAATACAAAAAAAATGTATCAAGAACTCGGGAAAAAAAATATAAGAGCTTCTGTCATCTGGGGTGACGCAGATGAAGTTGTTCCTATAGATGGTTTAACTTCTTTGAAAT
>JAYNRW010000160.1:0-1876 GCA_038114965.1 Flavobacteriaceae bacterium
TTCCAAGTACCTTCTTCAAGCCATCTTTGATCCCAGTAATTTTCTGGATCATCTGAAGCATCAAATAAATTTTCAACATTGTAAAAGGCAATCGTACTAATTTGAAATCTTTCTTCCTGGGAAAAAATTTGTAAAGCAATTAAAAAAAGAAAGTAAAAAAAATACTTTTTCATAGGCTTGTAAATATATCAATTATGCAAGAATAAATATTTTAATATTTATTATTAACATTAATTTAAACTATAAAGATTAACTAACTAATAGTAACGTTGATATTTATGTTAATAAATGAATTTTACTGATATAAATAATTTATAAAACATATTAACTTATGTAAATAAAAAAAACATCTCTTAACAATTTATTAAACAATACTTTAATAGAATTTTACTAACTATAAAGCATGAAAAGAATTGATAAAGAGCATTACAAAATTTGCTTAATTAACAATCATGAGCTTTCTTCAAAAATTGATAATTTAATCCAAGAAACTTTCAATAATTACGTTAGAAAAAAAAATATCAATTATTCGGATGAAGAAATTAAAGAAGAAGATTTTAGAGATATTTACGAAATGTCTTTAGATTGGTTGTTTAGAGAGCTAAATTGTTTGTAAAATGTACCAATTTAATAAAATCAATGGTGAAACCATTGACTACCTAAGCTATACTAAAAATATAGTTAAAAAGTTCCCGTCTGTAAAAATACACGTTGGTACAGATTCATTTCTTTTAAATGATAATACGAGGTATATAACTGCAATTGCATTCAGATTCAACAAAGCAGGTGTTCATTATATATATACAAAAAAAAAATTCCCAAGAATTAAAGATAATTGGGAAAGATTATGGCGAGAAACAGAACTTAGTGTAGATATTGCAAGACAATTGGATAAGCAAAAAGTAAAAATTGAAATTGATATGGACTATAATTCTGATGAAAGGTTCTTTTCAAATAAGCTTGTTGCTGTTGCAAAGGGTTGGGCTAATTCTCTTGGATTTAAGGTAAATTTAAAACCAAATAATCAAATAGCTACTTCAGCTGCTGATTACCATTCAAAATAAATTGTTAATTAACATAAACTTATTATTTAACAAACATTTTAATCACATCTCTGTGATTAATTAGCTATGTGCACGAAAAGAGACAAATAGATTTGGTTGTACTTTCAGATATACATTTAGGCACCCATGGATGTAGAGCCGAGGAATTAATCAATTATTTGAGAACTATTCGCCCAAAAAAAATCATCTTAAATGGTGATATTATTGATATTTGGCAGTTTAAAAAAAAATATTTTCCAAAATCTCACTTAAAAGTTATCAGAATGCTTTTAGATTTTTTATCAAAAGGGACTAAGATTTATTATTTACCCGGAAATCATGATGAAGTTCTAAGAAAGTTTAATGGTTATGGAATAAAAAATTTTAAAATTAGTAATAAAGCGGTTTTAAAATTAAATGGTAAAAAAGCATGGTTTTTTCATGGAGATGTATTTGATATTACTATGAAATATTCCAAATGGATAGCAAAACTGGGGGGAATAGGATATGATTTTTTAATTAGGTTGAATTACAGAACAAATCGTTTTAGAGCATTAATTGGAAAAGAAAAAATATCATTTTCTAAATACATTAAGTATAAAGTCAAGCAAGCAGTTAAATATGTCAATCAATTTGAAGAGATTGCTCTTGATATTGCTCGCGAAAATAACTATGATTATGTTATATGTGGACACATACATCAACCAATTATAAGAGATCAAATTGTAAATGAAAGAAAAATTACATACTTAAATTCCGGTGATTGGATAGAAAATTTAACTTCTTTAGAATATAACAATAACAGATGGAAATTATTTGAGTATGATCCTAAT
>JAYNRW010000161.1:0-1770 GCA_038114965.1 Flavobacteriaceae bacterium
AGCTCACTGTATAGGACATTTTACATTTTCAATTGATGAATTAAATTGTGATTACTATGGTTCAAGCTTACATAAATGGCTAGCTGCTCCACTAGGTTGTGGTATTCTCTACATTAATGAAAAGCATCATAAAGACTTATGGCCATTATTTACAAGAAATTCCAGTCTTGAAGACGGAATTGAAAGATTTGGACATACTGGAACTCACCCAGCTTATCACGATATATCAATCTCTAATGCAATTGATTATTATGTTATGTTAGGTCCAAAAAGAAAGGAAGATAGACTAAGATATTTAAATAATTTATGGACAAAGCCATTAAGAAATAATAATAAAATCATATTAAATACGCCTGATAATCCAAAAAGGTATGCAGCAATTGCCAATGTTGGAATCAAAGGAATTTCACCAAGTGAATTAAGTAATATCCTATTCGATAAATATAAAATTTTTTGTGTAGCAATTGATCGACCAGGAGTGAGAGGTTGTCGAATTACCCCAAATGTATTCACAAGCGAAAATGAAATTATTTCATTTAGAAATGCTCTTTTAGAAATTGCATCATAATTACATCCAGTTCTTTTTTGATACTTCGACTTTATAGGCTAGAGTATCAACTAATTTTTTAATAATATTATCGTTCATAAAATTAAATCTAATTTCACCACCAGCAGTAGAAATATTTAAATCTGCAAGATTTAATCTTTTATACCAAATATCTTGGTAAACTTTAATTGATTGTATTTTGTGAATCTCAATTATTTTAGTTGAAATATCCCAAAAACCAGATTGAATTCTAATAAAATTATCTGATATAAATAAAAAATTGTTTTTATACATTCTCCAGGATATAAATGTTACAAGAATTAAATATACAGTTTGGAATATGATATAGTTATAGGAATCAACTAATGATAAATAATATTGAATTGTAAAAAAAATTGCACTTAGAAATAATCCAAAGAATGAAAAGTTTAATACAAATTTCCTAATATTTGGTTTGACGATTAATTCCTCTTTTATTGAAGATTTATATATTAAATCGAAAATTTTATCTCGGTCATTTTTATTAGCTCCAGGTATTCTAATTTTAGAGCCTTCATTTGATTTTTCAGACATATTCATCTCACTAGATGCTTGAAAAATTAAAATATTACAAAGGTCTATTTTCTTTTGAAGCCAATTTTGAGTATATGAAAAAATCTGAACTTTATTTGGAGACATCATAGTGGTTTTAGTAGATAATAGACCATAACTTATAGTAAGATTATTATTTGTTTTTAAAGTAAAAAACTTATAGTACTTCACTAAAGTTGCAATAAGATTTGAGCCTAGAACACCAAAAATTATTAATATAACATAAAACAGAACAGCAATAAAACCAAAATCACCGTTCTTAATAAACGAAGAAAAACTTGGAATATAATTTATTGACAGAGCATCAAGATATTCTAGTAATCCAAAAAATAATGCTATAATAAAACCAAGAGTTTCAAAATATCTAGATGTAAGTCCTGTTTTAATTAATGTAAAAAAATCTATTTCAAGCTTATGTTTCTCAACCCTCTCCTCAACTTTATTAATTTTTACTTTTTCTTTAAGTGAATCCGTAAAATCTTTTATTTCAATTGCTGTATTTTTTTCTATGGCTTTAATATTTACTTCCTTAGAATCAGATCCAGCTGTTTCCATCTGAACTTCATATAAGTTCAAAATCTTATGTACAAAATTTTGATTCAAATTAATTTGTTGAATTTTATTCAATGGAA
>JAYNRW010000162.1:0-679 GCA_038114965.1 Flavobacteriaceae bacterium
TATTAGTCCTTTCTTTGAAAAATCTACAAAAAGAATTGGTAGTCATATATGAAATATCTGCTAATTCTTTTAAAGAAATTTCTCTGTCAAAATTTTCAATAATAAAGTTTATAACTCTTTGAAGTCTGTCTTCCTTGTTATTTTCAACAACATACTTATAACTATCAGATGTTAACATTCTGATATCTTCAATTTTAGAGATTTTATTTAAAATTTCTAAAAGCTGAATTAACCGATCTGCGCCTGAAGCTTGAGATAGTGAAATAAAATCATTAATTAATGCATATGATTTTGATTCAGGAAATAAAATTCCTCTTGAAGATTTTTTTAATAATTGTTGAATTTTGTTAAACTCAGGAACATTTTCAATAATCTGCCAAATTAAAGCTTTACTAAATTTAACCACTACTCTATCATGATTATCATAATCAGACTTGGTTTTAAACAAATGAGGAAGATTACTACCACACATGACTAATTCATTTGAACTGTAATATTCCATACTATCTCCAACAATTCTTACACCAGATCCAGAAATTGGAAAATAAAGTTCATACTCATCATGATAATGCCAATCATCACCAAGATATGGAGTGTTTTTACGTTTAGCATAAAAACTTTTTATCTCATTTTTATTATGAATTGAATATTTAAGTTTCAAAATGTTAGTTGTTTATAA
>JAYNRW010000162.1:689-1658 GCA_038114965.1 Flavobacteriaceae bacterium
GTTTTTGCTTGTGGATGACCATCAAAAACTTCAGGATAGTCATTCATATCATCCATCATTATTAATACGACATTTGGATGTTTTTGAATTTTATTTTCACAACCTAATGAAATAAAAAGTAAGATGATAAAATATCTAATTTTCATAATTATTGTTTTAAGCCATTAGGGACCATTGGATAAGTCATTTGTTTTAATATTTCAACCATTTCATCTCTCTTGGGATGTGTTTTGTTAAATACTAAATTATTCCACTCTTTAGGATCTTCTGCATTGTGATAAAGCTCCTCTTTACCTGAATCATAAATTATATATCTCCAATCTTTTGTTCTAACTGAGTAATGATGATTCGCAGGATTATTTTTATTATCATCAGATGAATACACTACTGTTAATGCTGCATCAGGACCTTCCCAATTTTTAGTTTCTGGATCTTTTAAAAAAGGAACTAGACTATATCCATCAAGTGATCTTCCCTTCTCATTTTTCTTAGTATCCATATCCAATCCAGCTAAATCTAAAAGAGTTGGATATATGTCAATCAAAGAAACAGGATGATTGACAAATGATCCTGGGTTAGAAGATTTAGGCGATCTTATAATCAAAGGGACTCTTGTGCTTTCTTCCCACAAAGAATTTTTATATACGTGATCTTTTTCACCCATGGTCCAACCATGATCACTTACTAAAACAACAATGGTATTGTCTTTTAAATTACTGTTGTCAATCGCTTTCATTACCTGACCAATATTGTCATCAACAGCCGATACGCATGCCAAATAAGCCTGAGTAAACCTTCTTAAAGCTTCATTTGGATCATCATAAGATTTCATCAAATTAACATATGACTCAATCGATCTAGTTCTTCTTTCTTTAGTCTCAAACTGATCTTCAAGATGGAAATAAGTGTCATCTTTATCATTTTCTAAAATATTAGCTAATTGAATATCCTCAAGAGGATACATGTCAA
>JAYNRW010000163.1:0-1582 GCA_038114965.1 Flavobacteriaceae bacterium
AGGCTTCAGAGTTGTGAATTCATAATCTGCAATTTTAGGTTTTGCTTCAGTTATTACACTCAAGAGAGTAGATTTTCCAGCATTAGGAAAACCTACTAGACCAACATCAGCTAAAACTTTTAACTCAATTAAAAGATTTTTTTCAGCACCATCCAACCCTGGCTGGGCATACTTTGGGGTTTGGTTTGTTGAAGATTTAAAATTCCAATTACCAAGACCACCTTTGCCCCCTTTTACCACAATTTTCTCTTCTCCATCTTTGATAGATTCAAATAAAATTTCACCTGAATCTATATCCTTTACAATAGTAACAACTGGGACCTTTATCAATTGATCCTTTCCATTTGCTCCAGAACTTCTTGATTTACTTCCGTTATGACCATTTTCAGCTTTGAAATGTCTTTTAAATTTAAAATGATACAGTGTCCATAAGTTTTTATCTGAAATAAATTTTATATTACCTCCATGTCCACCATTTCCTCCATCAGGACCACCTTTTGCTACATATTTTTCCCTTCTGAGATGAGACGAGCCACTTCCCCCCTTTCCAGATTTGACATGAATTTTTACGTAATCGACAAAATTATCTTCAGTCATTGTTGTAATCTTCAATAACCTCTACTATTCTTGATGTAATTTGCTCAAGTGAGCCTATACCGTTAATGGAGTAAAACTTATTTTGATCATTATAATACTCTATTAGAGGCTTAGTCTTGTTATCATATTCTTGAAGTCTCATATTTATTTTTTCAACGCTTTGATCATCAGCTCTTCCACTACTCTTTCCTCTTTCAAGAAGTCTATCAATAAGTGAATTATTATCAACATCCAAAGCAATTGTTAGATCAATTTTTAATGATTTTTCTAATAATAAATTATCTAATTCCTTTGCTTGAAATGTTGTTCTAGGAAAACCGTCAAAAATAAATCCATTACAAGGCATAAAATTATTTATTTCATCTTTTAACATATCAACCGTGACCTGATCTGGAACTAATTCACCTTTTTCCATATATCCTTTTGCTAAAAGACCTAAATCAGTATTGTTTGACATATTTTTTCTAAAAACATCACCTGTTGAAATATGTATTAAAGAATATTTGTCTTTAATCAATGATGCTTGAGTACCCTTTCCTGAACCAGGTTTTCCAAATAATATAATATTTAACATATGATTATAAAAAAACAAATATACCCAATTAAGTTCCAATTTATAAATTATGACATTTGAATATAAATTAGTGTATTTTTGCATCGATGAATCAAATTCATAAACTCAATATTGGAATTATTGGGGGTGGACAACTTGGAAAAATGATTTTATCAGAATCGAACAGAATGTCTTTAAATATATCTGTTCTAGACTCTAATAAAAATTCACCCTGTAGAAACCTAACAAATAATTTTTTTGTTGGAGATTTAAATAATTACAATGATGTTCTTGAATTTGGTAAAAAATGTGATATTATAACTTTTGAGATAGAACATATAAACGCAGATGCATTAACAGAACTTCAGAAAATAGGGAAAAAAGTTTACCCAAAACCTGAGACTTTATCAATCATTCAAGACAAGTCAAAGC
>JAYNRW010000164.1:0-1569 GCA_038114965.1 Flavobacteriaceae bacterium
CATTAAATAGTCAGGTAAATACAATACCAGGACTAGAGGATACTATTACATCACTTAATGAGCAAATAGCAGGGTTAGAAGATACCATAGCGGCACTTACAAGTGAAGTATCAACAATACCTGATTTAAATGATGAGATAACAAGTTTAGAAGAGACTATAGCTTCACTTAACGAACAGATAGAATCTCTTGAACTAATTCTTAACCCTATTGATATCTTTTCTTTAAACTCCTATGAAAATCAAAGAAGTGGAATCGTATTTTTAACTGAAGGTCCTTGGGGCGGTGGTTCTACACCTGCTTATACAACTAATGTTGGTTGGACTCAGGGTGGTGCTGGATTTGGAAACGGACAAGCATACCATGATATAAATAATGATGGTTATCAAGACATTCTTGTCTCAAGAAATTATGATTTTATAAATAGTATTGATCGCCCTTCACTTGATTGGTATATAAATAGTGGTAATAATAAAAATTATACAATTGATAGGTCTTATATTAATGGTGATACTTACGATATTAGAGCACATAAAATTTTAAAAACAGATGTAAATAATGATAATCTTGCTGATTTTATAGCTTTAGGTGTAGATGAGAGAGTAGTTGGTAATTATGGTGGAAATTTCACAGTTTTAGTTCAAAATAAAAATAGAAGATTTGATATGAGAGTAATTGATGAGGGATCTGGTCTTTGGTATCATAATGGAGCAGCTGGAGATATAAATGGAGATGGTAATGTTGATGTGGTTGCTGCAACATATATCTGGCTTGGAGATGGAGCTGGTAATTTTGAAAACACTGGAATCAGTGTTCATGACTATGGTGTACGTCCTGCCTTATCTTATGAAATTTTTGACATAAATAATGATAATTTTAATGATATAATAGTTGGTACAGCCAAGCCAGGACCTGATATGCCAGGAAGTAATACAAGTATATTATTAGGAACTTCTTCTTACAGTGTTTATAATATTATTGAATTACCAGATACAAATACAAACAGTACTATGGATTTAGAATTTATGGATATAGATCAAGACGGTGATATAGATATTTTAGAAGGAAGATATTTTGAAGATAGTTCAAGCATGATATTTGCTTATATTAATAATGATCTTAATTTTAGTTTAGATATTTTAACATTCCAACAATCACTCGATGGAAATAATACTAATATACCTCCTCAAGATATTTGTCCAGGGTGTAGAGATAATTATGGATGGTCCAACTTTAAGATTGATGATATTGATAATGACGGAGTAGATGATATAGTTGTTGAGAATTGGCATGATGGAGAATATACTGGACTGAAACTAATTAATAATGTTTGGACAAAATGGTCATTTTTCCAATTTTAATTATCTAGTTTCCCTTGAATCTAATTAATGCTATCAATTTTTAGTTTGAGCTTATCAAGCAATTCTGTCTGTTTCTCTACCATAAGCCTAAGTAGGCTATCCTTAATTCTAATTTCTTTTTCAATTTCGGAAAATCTATTTAAAATTTCCTTGTAGCTAGTACCTTCCTCAGGGTTTTCATAATAAAAAACAAATTCTATTTTTTTTG
>JAYNRW010000165.1:0-1556 GCA_038114965.1 Flavobacteriaceae bacterium
CATCATTATTATAATCAACCATTTTAATTTTTGGACCATGATAAGATATCATATAGGGAAGCAAAGGTTGAACTTTAAAATCATTGACTAACAACTCTTCATGTTTGTAATTAAGTTTATTATAACGAACATTAAAAATTTTTGATTTTTCATCAAATTCATATTTGACATTAGTATTCTTTATAACCTTAATATTTGAATTTAAACGGTTGTTTATGTCTATGTTTTGATAAGTTTGGTCAGGCCATATTACCATTACAGAATCAATTTCTTTTGTTCCTAAACCAAAATGAATAGGTCCAAGATACGAAGATTGAAAACCTCTCGAAGTTTGTATATCTCGTCTAAGAATTTCATCGCCTGAATAAATTAAAACTTTAGCACCTATAGAATTCTTATTTTTTTCTTGTAATAAATCAATAGACAAATAATTATTTGAGCTGTTCTGAACTGACTTGTTTTCATAAATTTTAGCTTCTTCGTTCATACAATTCACAATAATTTCTAAATCTCCATCATTGTCCAGATCAGCATAAATTGCACCATGTGAAAAATCAACACCTTCAAAGCCATCTTCAAAGGTTCTATTTGAGAATGTTAGATTTTTATTGTTTAAAAAGAAATAATTTTGAAGGGGAGTTGATTCAACCTCTTGTAAAATTGTAAACATATTTTCATCACTATCTCCATCTAAATACTTCATTCTTTCGTCAACATAGAACTTCATAAAATCTCTATTAATCATATCTCTGTAATATCCATTGGATACATACAAGTCTTGATATCCATCATTATTATAGTCTGCTATGATGGCTGCCCAGCTCCAATCAGTACTTGAAATTCCTGCAAGTTGCCCAATTTCACTGTATGTATTATTACCATTATTGACTTGGAGCATATTTCTCATAGACTGATGGTGAAATCCATTAGAAACCATATTATTATATAGCTCAAAATTATCTGGAGCATAGATTAATTTTTGTCTTTTATTATCCTCAGGAAGCATATCTAGAGTGATTATATCAGACAAACCATCATTATTAATATCTCCAGAATCAACACCCATGGAAAAATTAGAAATATGTTTAAGCTGAGATTTTAATTCATTAGAAAATGTTCCATCTTGATTATTTATATACATATAATCTTCCTCAACATAATCGTTACTAACATAAATATCATCCCAATTATCATTATTAAAATCTGATATAACTATACCAAGACCATAGCCTATGGGATTTGATGCAATACCTGAAAGTAAGGTTACGTCGGTAAATTTTCCATTTCCCAAATTTTCATATAGTCTATCACCAGCATTTTCATCAATTAATGTTTTAGCATATTGAGCATTAAAATTTCGCATCACTTTAGTGTTGTGATTTAGAACATATAAATCAAGATCTCCATCTTTATCGTAATCAAAAAAAACAGATTGACTTGTATTTCCAGAATCATCAATTCCATATTTAGAAGCAGACTCCCTAAAGGTTAAATTTTTTTGGTTTATATAGAGTTTGTTTTTCCTCTGATTTTTTGGAAAATTTCCAGAATAAGAC
>JAYNRW010000166.1:0-278 GCA_038114965.1 Flavobacteriaceae bacterium
TACAGATTTTGACTCATACTCAGTTGATTTAAAATTATTAAATAACGAAAATATTTCTCTTAAGTCTGAAGGAACAATTATTGCAATCAATGAAAAACCAAATTTAGACTTAGATTTAAATTTTAATGACTTTGACATTTCATTTATTGAAAAAATTGGTTCAAATACTTTAAAGGATATTTCTAGTTCAATTTCTGGACAAGTTAATCTTTGGGGTTCATATGATAATCTTCAACATAACGGAAACTTAATTTTAAATAAGTCCAAATTTTTTATAC
>JAYNRW010000166.1:288-1546 GCA_038114965.1 Flavobacteriaceae bacterium
TGAATATTTAATAAATAATAATTCAGAGCTTACACTATATAATCAAAATATTGAATTTAATAATATATTAATCACTCATACTGAGTCAAATTCTTTCTCTTCTTTAAATGGAAATATCAATCATACAAATTATAATGATTGGAATTTAGGTTTAGTCTTTGAATCTGATAGATTATTTATTTTAAATAAAGATTTTGATGAAGATGATAATTTTTATGGTAAAGCATACATAGATGGTCAAATTTCAATTTCAGGTCCAACTGATCAGGTATCTATCGATATTGATGGTCTAACAAAGCCAGGAACATACATTACCATACCTAGAACAAATAGTAATTTAATTGATAATTTCTCTTTTATCGAATTTACTGACTTAAATAATTCAGATTTATTTACTAAAAATAATTTGTTAGATGATGTCAAACAGTTAAATAATAAAACTCTTGATCTTAATATTGATCTTGAAATTGATAATAATGCTCAAGTAGATATTACAATAGATCAGGAAACTGGAAGCTATATTAGTGGAATTGGAAATGGAAATCTATTTATGGAAATCGATTCGGATGGAAAATTCAATATTTTCGGAGACTATACAACTACTGAAGGTGAATATAATTTTAAAGACCTTGCTTTAATTGATAAAAAATTTAAATTAAAAGATGGTGGTACAATAGTTTGGGATGGTGAACCTCTTGGAGCACAAATGGATATACTTGCAACCTACGAAGTTCCTGGTGGGGCAAACCCTGCCTTGCTTCTGGATAATCCAAATTTTAATAAAAAAATTCCAACAGATGTTGAAATTAAGCTAACTGGAAATCTAACAAAACCAAACAGTCCAGATTTTGAGATTTACTTTCCCAATACAAGTAGCTCTGTAACCTCAGAAATTAATTATAAATTAAATGATCCTGAAGTAAGACAACTTCAAGCTATCTCTCTTTTAACTCAGGGTATATTTATTAATGAAGTTAGTGTTTCTATTGAGGGAATAACAAATAATATATATGAAAAAGTATCTGATATTTTTAGTGATCTATTAGGTGGCTCTGAGGGACCACTTAAGGTTGGCATAAACTACCTTCAGGGAGATAAAAGTGATATACTTGATATTAAAACAGAGGATAGGTTTGGAGTAACTCTATCTACAGAAATTAGTGAAAAGATACTTTTTAACGGTAAAATTGGTGTCCCAATAGGCGGAATTGAAGAAACTTTAATAATTGGAGATGTTCAAATTGATTTCATTTTAAAT